>QMRV01000046.1 GCA_003649445.1 Thermoprotei archaeon
ATTGAAAACGAGTTCTTTAAAGTAAGTTTCAATGAAGACCACGGAGGAGCTATACGCATAGAAGACAAGAGAACTGGCGCTGTCTACGAAGACTTAAATATATTCGAGGACGGCGGCGACATAGGAGACGAGTACGATTATTCGCCTCCAGCCCAAGACACCATAGTAGAAAGCAGCGACTTCAAGGCCTCAGTAGAAATAATCGAGAAAGGACCCTACGTAGCGACAGCTAAAGTAACAACAGTAATGGAAATACCTAGAGGTCTCACTGAAGACAGAAAAGCTCGGAGCAATGAAAAAGTAAAGCTACCCATAACAGTATTTGTCTCACTTTACAGCAAAGTACCTAGAATAGACGTCAAGGTAGTTGTAGAAAACTACGCGAAAGACCATAGACTCCGCGTAAAGTTTCCAGTAGGCGTAGATGTCGACACACATTTCGCTGAAACACACTTCTATGTAGTAGAGAGACCAAACAAGCCCATATACTACTATATACGCCGCGACGGAACGAAAGCTTACATAGCTACTCAGCCGACTAGACTCTGGATCGACGTAAACGACGGCAAGAAAGGTCTCTGTGTGGCCACTAAGGGTCTCCCCGAATACGAAGTGAGAAAAAAGAACGGCGAGACAGAAATTCTCGTCACACTAATGAGATGCATTGGCTGGCTCTCTAGATCAGATTTGCTTACAAGACCTGGAGGAGCAGGCCCCCACATACCTACAAAAGACTCCCAGATGATAGGAATCTGGGTCTTCGAGTACTCTATTATACCGCATTCAGGTACATGGCTTGAAGCAGAAGTCTACAAGACTGCCCGAAACTTCATTGTACCAGTACTAGTCCACGAAGACTTCCCGCACAGCGGAGAAATAGAGCCAGTATACTCTTTCATGAAAATAGAGCCCAGCGAAGCAGTAGTAAGCGCTTTCAAGAAAGCAGAAGACGACGATAGCATTATATTGAGGCTATTTAACATTAGCGGCAAAGAAACAGAAGCAAAAATAACTTTCTCAAGTGAAGTAGCTAAAGCGTGGATAACTAACTTGAACGAAGAAATAGTGAGTGAACTAAATAGTATTGAAGGCAACACTATTAAAGTGAAATTAGGTGCACATAAAATAATTACATTAAAAATAGTTTTAAAGCATTAAGTTAGTTCTCTAATATTCTTTTTTATCTTAATTATTGCCTCAGCTATATCATCCATGTCTTCTTTCTCTCCCAGAAGAACAAACTGTGGCAACCATATTGCCTCCTCGTAGCACGCTTTTTCTGTTACTGGTAAATGTAGCTTCGAGCAGTAGTCTCCAAACTTTCCTTCGCCGCAAGGTAACTTGAAGTTTGTAAAAGCCTCCATCTTGTACAGCGGTATGTAGCCAGGTTTGCAGGGTATTCCTTCGGCAACCATTGCTTCAATAAACTTGTGCTTCGGGAGATTATTGAAGTACTCTTTTTTGTACTTGAAGATATAAAGGTGGTATGCTGGCCGAGCTTTACTAGGATACTTGAGAGGCTCAATGCCCTCAATTTCCTCTAGTCTTTTAGTTAAATACCTAGCGTTCTCTTCCCTCTTTTTGAATAGTTCTTCTGCACGCTCGAGCTGAGCTAACAGAATGGCTGCTTGGAACTCGGTCATTCTGTAGTTTGATCCCAGCACTACGTGCTGATACCACTTACCTTTTCTTACTCTACCGCAGTTCATATAAGACCATGCTCTATCGGCCAGCTCTTCGCTGTTAGTGAGTATTATTCCTCCTTCGCCTGCTGTCAGATTCTTACTCGACTGGAAGCTGAACGTACCATATTCTCCTATTGTTCCCGCGCCTCTGTCTCCCCACTTAGCTCCATGGGCTTGAGCAGCGTCTTCAATAACGTGCAGGTTATATTTTTTGGCTATCTTCATTATTTCATCCATGTTTGCTGGAGCTCCTCCTACGTGTACAGGTATTATTGCCTTAGTTCTATCGGTTATCGCTTCCTCTATCTGAGAGGGATCTATGTTGTAGGTGTCTTCTTCAATATCTACGAAAACAGGCTTCGCGTTGACGTATAGTATTGCTTGAGCTGTAGCCATGAATGTATAGGCTGTTGTTATGACTTCGTCTCCGTATCCTATGTCGAGTGCACGGAGAGCTATTTCGATAGCTACTGTGCCGTTAGCACATGTAACTCCGTATTTTGCTCCCTGATACTCTGCGAACTTTTTAGCGAACTCCTCGTTTTTCTTGCCTCCAATACCCCAGTACCCGCTGTGAAGTACTTCGAGAAGCTGTTTTTCTTCGCGAGAATCCCATATGGGCCACTTAGGCCAAGGCTTAGTACGCAGAGGCTTACCTCCCTTAATAGCTAAATTCATGTTTCTCGCTAGGGAATAACCTAAGCGGTATTAAAGATTTAGCTTACCTGCTCAAGTATGCAAGAATATTTCGCTGACTTAGTGTTTTATTTAGATTTGCTGTGTTACTATCGTGGTTTATAGGAAAGCTATTATTATAGGTCTCGACGGCGCAATACCCTACTTTATTAAGAAATATGTTGAGGAGGGACTGCTCCCTAATTTCGAGAAGCTTCTATCAGAAGGAGTTTTCGCCGAAGCTGTTCCCTCTCCACCAACAGATACTCCTACTAATTGGACTACAATAGCTACGGGAGCAGACACTGCTACACATGGCGTAACTAGCTTCTATCTACATCTCCCCGGAGAAACTCTCCCCTATGGGCAAAAATACCGATTTAGAAGCCAGTTAGCTAAATACTGTAAAGCAGAATACTTGTGGAAAATAGCCGATGAAAATGGAATACCGTCTATTGTAGTAAACTATCCTTCAGGATGGGGCATGGAGTTAAAGCACGGCGCGATAATTAGCGGCGAATGGTACATGCCCGGGGCTCCTCCGAAAATTTTATCAGACTCATGTACCTACAGCACTAGTCCTTCTCCCGAAGAAAAGCCTTTAGTGTTTCTCGGTGAAGAAAAATTAGATCTAAGTAAGCTTCCCGCCTTAAAGTATAGACTAAGCGTCAAAGCCTCAAGGATTGCTGGAAGCGAGTGGCTTTACCGAGATTTCACTGAAGAAGAGCTAACAGTCTTCATAGAGTTCTATGCTATTAGCATTAGCGGCGAGAAATATGACGCAGTACTGTTTGTCCAAGATAATTCTGCTCATACAGTTAAGGTAGGTGAGTGGAGTAACTGGCTTACCTGTGTTTTTGAGACTTCAGCTGGAAGCGTTAAAGGCGTGTTTAGAGCTAAACTAGAGAAACTCTCAGAGAACGGGAAGTCTGTTAAAATTAAGCTCACTGAAATATTTGCTGCCGAAAAGTGGGCCTATCCAGAGACTCTCTGTAGAGAGCTCGTTGAGAAAGGTATTTTGCCGGACGCTAGTTTAGAAAAAGTAGCTAACGAAGATAAAGCATACCTAAACTACCCTATTCTTTTAAGCTATGCTAAGAACGCAAGAGCTCTCCTAAAGCTCTTGACTTATATTGACAATAAGCTGAAGTGGAGGCTATGTTTTCTCCACTACCATATATTTGATTCTCTTAATCACCACTACTTAGGGTATCTCTACAAGGATCTGCCAGCATATACTGAAGAAAAATACGAGAAAGCCCTAGAAGTAATGGAGCTGGGATGGAAAATAGCAGATAGGTTCGTCGGAGAAATATTAGAAAAATTCTGTGATGAAGATACACTAGTGGTTGTTGTATCGGATCACGGGTGCTTGCCTTCATGGAAGATGATTTCGCTTAGAAAAATACTCGTCGAAGCAGGTCTCCTCGAATACAAGTGGGACGATAACTTGAAGAGATATAGAGTAGTACTGGAGAAAACTCTAGCTTACCCGTACTACGAGCCTTCATACATATGGGTTAATCTGAAGGGAAGAGAAGCTGGTGGAGTAGTTGAGCCAAGTAAGTATGAAGATATTAGAGACGAGGTCTTGAGTGTCCTGAAGAGCACTAAAGATCCTGAGACAAATACCTGTCCCTTCGAGTTAGCTGTGAGAAGAGAAGAAGATCCCTATATAGGCGGTAAACCTCAAGCAGAGACTGTAGGGGACATACTGTACTACCTTAAGCCGTCTTACCAGTTCTGGGACGGAGAAGTCTCAATGCTAGATAGCGAGACAATGGGCAAAGAGGAAATGGAAGGACCTGTCATATGGAGAGCTAAGAAAATTTTCGGTACACATGCTTACTACACGCCTGGAGCTAGATTAGGAGACTTCACGGTAAATGGAATATTCTTAATGAAAGGGCCCGGCGTAGCAGAAGGACTGAAGCTTAAGGAACCTATTAGGCTAACAGATATTGCTCCGACAGTGGCTCGCCTGATGGGCTTAAGGAAGCCTAAGAAATGCGACGGAAGAATACTTTACGAGGCACTAAAGTAAGCTTTAACTAGCTTTACCGAAGGAAATTAACGTGCTTAAGGTATATTTCGCAGCACCAATGCTCGGAGATCGCTCTAACCTAGAGGACAATAAGAAAATAGCTTCAGTACTCAAAGCCATGGGCTGCGAAATACTCACTGAGTGGGTTCTCGAAGAAATACTGGATATTGAGAGAGGAGCTTCGCCCAAAGAAATATTTGAGAGAGACTTAGAGATGCTCGACAAGTGCGATGTTCTCATAGCAGATGTGTCTTATCCTAGCTTAGGCGTAGGCTTTGAAATAGCATATGCTCTTCTTAAAGGCAAGAAAGTTATAGCCTACTGTAGAGAAGATAGACTAGACAAGACTTCAGCTCTCATAAGAGGAATAACTTGGAGCAATTTCATTCTCATAGCATATCGCAATGTAGATGAATTATTGGCCGAAATAGCTAAAGTACTCTCGCTAAGAACCTGCTTCCGCAGTACAAAAGACGCAGAGTAAACTCTTTTTCTCATTAACCCTTAATTCCGTTAAGTTCGTTACAGCTATATAAGCTTTAGCTCCCCTAGTTAATTTTTAGTAACTTCTCTAATTCTGGGATCTCCTTTAAATTAATAAAAGTATTCCAGTATCAACCGCCAACTTCACGCTTTCTCTCCTCGTGAATCTCTCTTATCATTTCATCAATAATATCGCCGTACTCTTTAGCTGAACCATAGAGTTCAGTAATACTTCGCCTAGGTATCATAATTAAGTAGCCTTTATTATCTATCAAGACTACTTCTGACCCCTCCTTAATGCCATATTTTCTGCGCAACTCTGCTGGCAGCACTATTAACCCTTTTTATGTACTCTAACAACATATTTTGCTTCGCTAAACATTCAAGTAAACAGTTAAACCTTAAAAAATAAAGTTTAACTATAAGTATTGAAATTATTTCTCTTGAAGCTAGGTTTTACTGAAAGGATTTATCACGGAGAGATATTCGTTTAATATAGCTTCGGCTTTTTCGGGTGAAGGTGTAGTAGGGTCGATGCCCATGGCTTCTAGTATTAGTTCTTTATCTTTCTCTAATATGCCTTGAGCGAGAATCTCGAATTTCTCTAAATGCAGATTTAGAATAGCTAAAACGGGGCGAGTTAATCTGCCTACTTTCTTGCCCTTTAGTCCGCTTCTATCTACTGTGCAGGGTACTTCAACTATTCTTCCGTCCTTTATTCCCTCAATATAGGATTGATTAGGTATGTTAGCTATTCTTGTTTCTCTTTTAATATCATTGACTATCGACGATATGATGTCTAAGTAGAAGAGATCTGAGGGCTCGACTTTTTCTTCGCCTCTAGCGACTCTCAGTACTTTCTGCCAGGCAGCTTCTCTTTTGCGGAAAAATTCTTCAGATAAAGTTCCTTTCTCATAGTCTATTACGCGGCTAATTTTTCTGAGAACTTTACCTATCTTGGGGTCGTTTAGTCAGTCATAAAGATAATGGAAGAATTCTGCAGTATGTCTATCTGAAACAGAAACAAGCATGCCGTATGTTTTTAGAAGCTGTCTACCTACTAGATAGGGATTATTCTCTATGACGTCCCACTTGCGGCCCTGAATTACAGCTTCTTTAAGCTCCTCTAATATGCTTTCACCTTTGTAAGTAATTTCTGTAAGCCACGTTAAGTGATTTATTCCAGCTACCGTAGACTTCAAGGCTTCGTACTCGAGGTCGAGTAACGCGGAAGTGAATTTTGTTAAAGGATAGCCGTGGCACATTCCCACAATACTAATTTTAGAAGCCATGTAGACAGCTGTACAGACTGCTGTCACGGGATTAGTGTGATTCAAGATTAAGGCCTTAGGTGAGACATCTTCGAGAGTCCACGCGATATCTAGTATTGCCGGGATTTCTGTTATTGCTTTGAGTATTCCGCTTGGACCTGTAGTGTCTCCTGTAATGGGTATAGCGCCATACTTGAAGGATATCTCTATAGAGGCTTTAGTCGCTTTAAGTCCTCCAGCTCTAATAGCCACTATAACAAAATCCGCGTTTTCTAGCGCCTCAGTCTTATTTGTAGTCATAGAGACTTTGAGATCCACATTAGTTTTCTCAACATATCGCTTGACAGCAGTATACATTGCTTTAAGTCTTTCTTCATTTATATCGTATAAAACGAATTCACTGCCCCAGAGATCTCCGACTCTATAAAAATCTCCCAGCAGCTTCAGCGTTAATACACTTCCGGCGCCAACTATAGTAATTTTAGGTTTAGATGAATCCATCCCACCACCTCTAATTTCTTCGCAATTAAATGTAATAAAAACTATACTTGCTATGCTTGTGTTAAATTTACTATGCTTTAAGCTTTTTGAAAAAGAGTCTTGATGGCGTTAGGCGGAGACCTACTTTTGTCTACGCGGCTAAAGCTAATATAGTGTCAGAAACGAGTACTTCATGTGCTAAGGGAGCTGCAGGACTTTTTGGCTAGAACTATAGAGGAGTTTTCAAGTGAAGCAGAATTCATTGACGTAAGAGCAGAATTCTTGACTTCTTTCTCGACTAGCGTAGAAAACAGTGTCTTAAAGGGACTGAACAAAGCCAATTCACGTGTTATAGGTATAAGAGCACTTGTTAAAGGATGCTGGGGCATAGGGTCTACTGACGATTTTTCACCAGAATCTATTAAAAAGGCTTTTAGAGAAGCTATTGCCTCCGCTAAAGCCTTGGCGAGTAGAGCCGGAGGCGAAGTAAAGTTATCTGAAGAAAAAGTCTATTCTGATTCAAAGGAAGTTTCAGTCAAAATAAGTCCTAGTGACGTAGATGTAGAGGAGAAAATAAAGCTTGTACTTGAGTTCAATAAAATTATTAGGAACACTGATAGCCGTATCGTCAACTGCAGAACAACTTACAGCGACTCTAGTCGTGAAATCCTTTACTTAAATAGCGAGGGAGCTTCTATTTACCAGAAACTCCCGTCAGTTTTTCTCTATGCTTCGGCAGTAGCCCGCGAGGCTGAGAAAACTCAAGCCTCATATGAGGCAATTGGAGGACAGTACGGCTACGAGAAAATACGTGAACTAGATATAAACGAGCTGGGCTTAAAACTGGGCAAAGAGGCAGTAGAGCTTCTCTCTGCCGAAACTATTAAGGGAGGGACAATGACTGTTGTCATGGATGGTAGAGTCAGCGGCACTTTTGCTCACGAAGTATTTGGGCACGCTGCCGAAGCCGACAATATACTTAACGCGAAGTCTTTTCTTAGCGGACTAGTAGGAAAGAAAATAGGTTCAGACGAAGTGACTATAGTAGACGACGCTACTGTGCCGGGAGCCTACGGCTCCTACTTCTACGACGACGAAGGTGTTCCAGCTCAGCGAAAAGTTCTCCTAGAAAAAGGTGTCTTGAAAACATACATGCACAGCAGAGAAACAGCAGGCATAATGGGAGTAAAGTCTACAGGAAACGGCAGAGCACAAGACCCGAGACACCGAGTCTACGTCAGAATGTCTAATACCTTTATTGCTCCAGGCAACTGGAGTCCAGAAGAAATAATCGAGGATACTAAGCACGGAGTTTACGTTGAAAAAGCTTTAGGAGGAATGGAAGATCCTGTTGGAGGAGGTTTCCAGGTATCTGCGCTTAAAGCGTGGCTTATCGAGAACGGTGAGCTAAAGAAGCTTTTAAGAGCAGTGTCTATTTCAGGCAGAGCCCTCGATATATTGAAGAAAGTAGATGCAGTAGGTAAAAACTTTGTACTCGAGCCAGGGTTCTGTGGCAAAGGCTATGCTGGAGACTACGTGCCTGTGACTACTGGAGGCCCTACTGTTAGAGTATCTGAAATGATTGTGGGTGTAGGTGGTAGGTGATGTGGGCTGAAAAGGCTCTTAAAGAAGCACTTAAAGAAGCCGATCAAGCAGAAGTATTGGAGATATCAAGTAGTTTCCGGAGAGTACTCGTAGAGAACAATAAAGTAGTCTACTTCGAAACCTCAAGTGAAAATAGTCTCAGAGTAATGGTTGTTAAAGAAAAGCGCGTAGGTTTAGCTTCAGTAAATAGTCTAACTGAAGAAAGAATACGTGAAGCTGTTCAAACTGCAGTAGCCTTTATGAAAACATCTAGACCAGACCCTGAATTCTGTACACTTATTTCGCCTAAGCCTCTATCAGCGGTCTCTGAAATTTTCGATAACAAAATAGCTTCAGCAGAGCCTTCTGAAGTAGTAGACTATGTCCTTAAGGCAGTCGAGAAAGCTAAAGCCGGGAAAACTGTAATTACTCAAGGTGAAGTATACTTAGGAGTAAGTACTCTGCGCTTAGTTAACAGCGAAGGAGTAGACGTAGAGTACAGTAAGACAAGAGCTAGTTTCTCTATTACTCTTACAGCCTACGGAAAGTCAGGAGGCTCGGAAAGCTTCAGAGAAAGAAGCACAATATATTGGGAAGACCTAAAGCTCGAAGAAAATGTCGGAGAACTAGCTGAACTAGCACATAAAACCTTGAGTCCCGAGAAAATAGAGCCAGGAGAATATACAGTGCTAATGGCGCCCGATGCCGTCAGCCAAATAATCTCGGTAATAGCTTTCGCCGCGAACGCCGATAACGTTAGAAAAAAGAGGTCTCCTTGGGCTGAGCGCTTAAACACAGAAGTCGCGTCAAAACAGCTCACAGTAGTAGACGATGGTACTCTTCCGCGTGGAGTAAGAACAGCTCCATGTGATGGAGAAGGATATCCCACGAAAAAGAAGACAGTTATAGAAAAGGGTGTCCTGAAAACATATCTTTACGACTACTACACTGCAAGACTAATGAATACAGAGAGCACTGGAAACGCTTCGCTGAGTAGACCTTTCCCCGCAATAGCTGCAACAAATCTTATTATTGAGGCTGGAGCAAAGTCTTTCGAAGACTTAGTAAGTGAAGTAAAGAAGGGAGTTTATATTCCACGACTTCCACCAACATTCATTAACCCGATTACAGGAGACTTTTCGGCAGAACTAAGGCAAGCTTTTCTCATAGAAAATGGTGAATTAACTAAACCAGTTAGATGGGGCATGGTTGCAGGAAACGCCTACGCACTTATGCAGAGTATAGTTGAAGTAGCTTCAGATAAAACGCAACTAGGCTCTATTATAACTCCTTCAATACTCTTCGAAAAAGTAAGAATTACCGGCTAAATTTACTAGATTTTTTCTTTAAACCACTAATTTCTGCTATAGCCATACCCGCTACTATTAGCCCTGCCCCTAAGACTTGTAGCGGCTCAAGTGCCTCTTTTAAAACAATATAGGAGAAAACTGAAGCGAATACCGGCTCAAGCAGAAAAATCAGTGAAGCTATCTCAGGTGCAATAAAGCGCTGGCCATAAGCCTGCAGTATAAAAGCACTGTTCCCACAGACTAGCGCCAAGTACACTATTGCTAAAACTATAGTCTGAGAAAAGGTCTCAGCCTCTAGGTAGCTTACACTCGGTACAACAAAAACTACTGCAGGCAACATTTCAAAAAAAGTTATGACCACAGGGTCGTGTCTAGAACACTTTGATAAAAGTACTACTTGAGCAGCCCATGCTACAGCACCAGCTAAAACTAGAATATCTCCAATATTTACCGACACTTGGGGAGAAGTCAGCAAATAGAGACCAGTAGCAGAGAGCATAAGCGACAAGAAGAGGTTCAGCGAGTATCTTCGCTCTACTAAGGATACATAAAGGTGCACAAAGACGACGTTTAGTCCTGTAATGAAAGCAGAGTTAGAAGCAGTAGTGTATTTAGTGCCCCAGCCCTGAAGCCATAGCCCGAGAGCATAAGCTACTCCTACAAATAATCCTCCCCTAACGGCTTCTACGCTCACTTTACCTTTAAAGTAAGAGTATACTATGTAAGGCAAGAGACTTAAAGCAGCTATAAGGCTTCTCAGCCAAGTATAAGTATATGCATCTAAAGTACTCATAACAATTTTTATCGCTGGAAAAGATGTAGCCCAGAGAACCGTAGTGCCTATTAGCGCCAAAAGGCCCTTTAAATTACTCGACCGCACAACATACTTTAACTAGAAGTACTTATTACTTTCTACCATGCCATAAAGAAGTCTTTCAATTCACGCTTAGTAGACAAGTTCTTAAAGAAAATAATGATTTTTATTCATCGAGAGACATTAAATAGGGGTCTCTTTGACAGAAGATATTCGCTCGAAATTAAGAAAAGAAGCAGTAGAAAGAGGCACTATTAAAGATGATTTTAACAAAAAGTCTCCTTACTGGAACTGGAGAATAGATAACTACGCTGGATTCGAAGTCAAGGATAGTGTTCTGAGAATATGGATGGGGCCTACTGAGGCACTATACTATTCTAACGCCGAAATTTCCGACGGCAAGTTCGATGACCTTCCCTGGAGCAAGAAAACATTTGAGGCAAAAATAAGACTCGAGGGAACACACTACGGTAGCGCGGGATGGGGTTTCTGGAACCACACAATGGTAGTAGACACATGTGTACCCATATGGTTCATTTACTTAAGAGCAAGAGGACCTTATCCTCTGCAAGGGTTCTTTGTGCAAGCAAAAAATATTTTCCAGCCAATAATTCTATTTGAGAAAAATAGGTTATTTAAGGTAGCATACTATTTATCGAAAATATCTGAGAAATTTGTAGGAATCAAAATAATTTCAATTAATCCAGTAATGCAGGACCTTGATTTAAGTAAATGGCATGTATATAAAATAGAGTGGAAAGATGTAGTTAAATTCTATATTGATGAAAAACTTGTAGCCACGATACCTTTCAGCGGAGAAAATGTTGAAGCGAGAGCAGACATATGGCTTGACAACGCTGTATTCATACTAGATAAAAAGGATGCCGGAAGAGTCTTCAGACATGTTACACAAGAAAACCGTAAAAGAACTTTCCTTGAAGTAGACTATGTAGCAGTATACTGAACTAACGTATAGATTTTTCTTTCATTACCTATGATTAATTGAAGGTGTCTACGTGAAGAATGTTGAGGAATTTTTTAGCCTCATTAAGACTAGGAGAAGTGTAAGGAAGTTTAGCTGTAAAGCTCCTGACTTAGAGTTAGTACTTACGGCTTTGGAGGCGGCAATATGGGCTCCTAATGCTCATAATGCTCAGCCTTGGCGTTTTATAGTGCTTGAAGATAAGAGTATTCGATTAAAGCTTGCTGAAGCAATGGCTGAAGCTTGGAGAAGAGATATGCTGCGCGACGGAGTACCTGAACACGTTATTGAGGAAACTATTGAAGAGGAAACTTTTAGGCGTTTTCTTGAGCCGCCGTACTTAATCATAGCTTGTTTAGATAAAAGTGTTTTACATAGGTATCCGGACGAAAGAAGGTGCTTCGCTGAATACATAATGGGTGTTCAGAGCCTAGCTGCGGCAATAGAGAATCTCTTACTTGCACTGCATGCTTTAGGCCTAGGGGCTTGCTGGTACTGTGCGCCTCTCTTTTGCCAGAAAGAAGTGAGAAGAATACTGAATATACCTGAGCACGTCGAGCCTCAAGCAATTATTGCAGTGGGATATCCTGCTGAATCTCCTCGGCCTCCTCCCCGAAAACCATTAAGTGAAGTAGTGTTTCTAAATAAGTGGGGTTGTAAGTGAAGATTACTGCTCTCGCCGGAGGTGTTGGTGCAGCAAAGTTTCTCGAAGGATTAGTCAGAATAGTACCTCAAGAAAACATTTCAATAATAGTTAATACAGGCGACGATGAAGAATTTTACGGACTCTACGTGTGCCCTGACCTCGATATAATAACCTATACTTTAGCAGGTATAGTCGATAAGAACAAGGGATGGGGAATCAAAGGCGACACTTTCAACTGCCTCGAAATGCTCTCAAAATACGGCTACGAAACATGGTTTAAGCTCGGTGACAAAGACTTAGCTACACATATTCACAGAACACTACTACTTAAGCAGGGCCGTAGGCTTACTGAAGTAGCTGAAGACATTGCAAAGAAACTTGGGGTAAAAGCAAAGGTAATACCGATGACCGACAATAGAGTCAGAACAATGATCGTAACAGATAGAGGAGTACTAAAATTCCAAGAATATTTCGTAAGAGAAAAAACCAAAGTAAAGGTAAAGAAAGTATACTATGAGGGCGTAGAAAAAGCAACTCCTTCTCCTGAAGCACTACAGGCTTTAAGAGAAGCAGACTTAGTAATAGTTTGTCCAAGTAATCCGATCCTGAGTATAGGACCTATTATATCTCTCAGAGAAATTAGAGAAGAGCTGAGAAGAAAGAAAGTAACCGCTATAAGCCCTATTGTGGGAGGAAAAGCGCTGAAAGGTCCTACAGACAGACTTATGAGAGACTTGGGAATAGAGCCTTCTGCTTACAGCATTGCTGTTCTCTACAAAGACTTTCTAGATTTACTCATAATAGACGAAGTAGATAAACATCTTAAAAAAGAAATAGAAAAAGTGGGTATTAAAGTAGAAGTGACAAATACAGTAATGAAAACTATCGAAGATAAAATAAATTTAGCAAGGTTCACTATAAAAAAGTCAATAGAACTACTGCTTTCTCCTAAGTAATTCTTCGTATTTACTAGAGAACTAGATGCTTAATCTGGTTTTCTTTTTGATCTATAGTACTCTATTAAAGCTTCTCTAGGGTTCTTCGCGTAGATAATTTTCACTCCCTGGGTTCCTCGAGCATATAAGCTTTTAAAGTCAACCATATAGTCTAAAACTAAAATCATTTTTTCGAAATTAAGATAAGTATCATGAAGTCTAATATCTAATATTTCTCCAAGTTCATTTTCTACGATACCCCTAATAAGCTCGAAGGGCTTTAAGTGATCCTTTTCCCATGCCTCAAGAATATCACTTAAGGACCAGTGAATCTTAATGAAAACATCATTTAAGTATAGAAAAACTTTAGATGAACTCATAGGCTTACGTAATACTAAATATAAATTTATATTTAAATATACTTGGCTATTCTACTTTCACTACTTCATTTTGCTTAAAACTATAGCTTTTGTATCTATGAGAAGAGTAAAACGCAAGGTTATGGCATTCTCTACCATTTTATATCCTTTAATTACTCTTAATACCTAGAGCTCACTACACCTCTTCTAAAATTCCTTCCTACAGTAACCACATTTACTTCACTGTAGTCGTAGTAGCTAGTCTTCAGTACATAATCTTATAAATTTTATCTAGATCTATATACTCTCTTGCCTTTTCTACAATACTTTTAATTATTTTTCTCCAAATGTCAAAAGGAATTCTTGGTGAGGGCTTAATTGGATCTAGATCCGGGAGCTCCACTAATTCTGGAAAATATGGAACAATACCCAAAATATCTATTCCAATCTTTTTCTGGTAAACTGATTTAAGTCTCCTTATTCCAAGCCTTATGTATTTTTCTTCTATTCCCATACCTAAAAGCTCGTCGGCTCTAAATTTATTTAATATTACACCCTTCACTCTTCTTCTTTCCTCTTTTTCTAAATAAGATAATACTCCTAGAATTGAATCTAAGTTATCAGTAACGAAAACGACGGGGGCGTCCGCAATTTTAGCTGTTTCCATATTAGCTATTTCAAGCAATTTGCTGAAGGGGCCGAAGCCGAAGAGTTTTACTGATCCTGAACCCTCAATACAGATAATATCATATTCCTCCAATAAACTTTCTAAGCATCTTCTTGCAGTATCTTTTATGTATTCATATTCTTCTTTAAATCCTAGCATTCGTTTTAAACTCGCTTTTATAAAATCTTTCGTCGGATCATAGTTTCTCTTAATACATACACCCTCTAGAAATATGTCGAATTTACCATCACCTAAAGGTTTTAGAGTAAAAGGATTCATTCTATAATCTGGCTCTACTCCAGCAGCTATAGCCTGTAACGCTTGAGCATAGCCAAATTCTTTCCCATTCTTAACATAAGTTACAGGAGTCAAGTTTAATGTCTTAAAGGGCGCTACTCTATATCCATTCTCTTTGAAAAGCCTACAAAGTAAAGCTACTATAAAGCTTTTCCCAACACCAGTACCAAAACCTGTCGCCTGAATCATAATCTTTCTCGCTACCACAGTGACCACTAAGATTAAACTGTTAAAAAGTTTTCTTAAAGAGCAAGTGAATTTCAAGCAATGCTTAGCAGACATATGAAGCCTTCTTTTAAGTCGACTTTTCTTCGATTTAGTGTTTTATTAAAGTTTTCCTCGATTTTTGCATAGGTGATTTACTTCTTATGTTTCTAAAGTGGTGTTATTTATGGATAATATTCTAGAGCATGGTAACTATTGAAATTTTACAGTAATTGTTATGTTTATCAATTAATACTTTAAATTTATCTTTATTTATATATAATATTCTTCTAAATATTTCAAAAGGAGGTAGGGGGACTTCTTTAAAAATCGGGGATTCGAGTTTAGCAACTACTTCTGTTCTGCTGTAGTCGTAGTAATTAATACTAAAGCTACATTTTAACACTTGTAGCCACATAACTATGTTTTCCAATATACTCCCAGTAGACACTATGTACTCAGGATATATTCGTGTGTTTATTTCTTTGAGTGCTTCACTAGGATTTTTCTCCTCAAGCATCTTTTTAACATAATTTAATCTACTTTGAAGCCAATCTAAAGGAAGTTTCCAAAAGACCATTGGATACATGCTAGTATCTCCATAATATTTCAGTAAATTAAAGACTTGCTTATCAGAATTTATTTCAGTCACAAAGCTCGGCTGGGAAATTTCTACGTATTTTACGTGTATTTTTCTCAAAAATTCTCCTATTTTCTTTCCTCCTATTTTCTTTTCTAAATTAATGAAAAAGGCATGTGTTCCTCCAAAATGATGTCCCTTTATTTCTGGTTTACTGAAATCTGCTTGCATTATTCTATTATGTCTCATGTCAGCATATTCCTTTACCCTAATTTCAGTAGGCCAAAGTTCAGCAAATAAATCGCCTAGTTCTCTGCAAACTATAGTTGATAATGTTTCTGCGAGACCTTCATATGTGCAGAAGCCAAAGGCATTGTGGCATACTTCATGCACTATAAGGTAAGGTGAACTAGGAAAGTATACTCCTATACCCTCAGCGTAAGTAGGCTCTTTTTCGAATGCTCCTTCATAGTACTCGATGAATACTCTGCCTGGTCTAGCGTAGAAGTTGAAGTTTCCTGTCTTAAGAAATACTATCTCTACTTGTTTGACAACATATCCGTACCTTTCTTTAAGAAAACTGAGAGTTTCTTCAGCTATTTTCTTCGTGGCCTGAGCATAGTCCTTAATATCTCTCGGGTATTTTACAGAAATTTTAAAGCTACTTCTATAAACTGACATACGTTAATAATTAAGTTAAGCACTTATATAGCTGAATTCCTAGAAGTTCGAGGACTATTTCATGCTATAAACTTATTAATATTTCATACGCAGTTAAACATCATGATGACTTCAAGTATTAGATACGAGTATCCTCTACTTAGGGTTCCAGCCTCTCTAATTATAGATGACTGGAGTGTAGTGTGTCTTAATGAACAAGGCGAAGTAGAATACAAGAAAATGCGAAAAATACTGCTTAGTCTCTTGGATCTAGGCGTAAAGGGAAAACTTTCGCTAGTACCTTGCATAGTAAGTTCTAGTGGAGAAATTCTCGGCTATGTAAACAAGGAAATAAAGGGACTCCCCGACAACGAATTAGCTGAAACATTGAGACTTATTAGAGAGAAAGCAGTCAAGTACTTCGATATTACTCCCGAGATACTTACCCACAGCTTCGTAGTAGATACTGAATCTAATAAAACTCTAAGCGAAAAAGAGTGGGAGTGGTCGCAAAGCCAAGACTTAGAAACGCTCACAAAGTATATTGCTAAAGCTCTCGAAATATTAAAAGACATAGGAGTTGTAGCTAACGGAGTAACAAGTCCCTGCGACTTCGGTAGAGAGGTAGAGGGTATTTACGCGAGAGCTGTTCTTGAAGCAGAAAAGAAAATCTATGGAATTAAGCTAACATGGTATTTCCTAAATGTAGAGCGGTGCTCTAGGCGAGTAACACC
>QMRV01000047.1 GCA_003649445.1 Thermoprotei archaeon
CTAGTATTTCAGTGTTATTTTCTCGAAAACTTTAGTACATAGTTTATCAGTTACAAAGTTTTAAATAAGTGCAGTAGCTAAATCATACGTGGGAATTAAAGTAGCATTTGTTCCTCTTTATCACTCTGATTACCCGTTTGACGTAGCTAAAAGATTCGTTAAAGAGGCTGTCAGTAGGCTTAGAGAAAAAGACATTAATGTTTTGCTGTGTCAAGAAGTCTGTGAAAAAAGCTGTGTAGAAGGAGCAGTGAAGAGTATTACTTCGTATAGACCAGACTCTATTGTATTTTTCGTGGCTACGTGGACTGAGGCTCCAAATGCTGTTTCATTGGCACTGGAGCTTTCTCATTATCCGTTAGTTGTATGGGGTCTAAGAATGTACTATGAAAATGGTAAAAGAGAGTCTACAGGGTCTCTTCCGGGCGCTTCAGTGCTTAAAGCAAGCTTAGAGGCTATTGGGCTTAAACCGTTTTTCGTAGTAGGCATGCCTAATGAACCAGCTACTATTGATAAAGTCTACACTATTTGCTTAGCTTCAAGTGCTGTTAGAAAAATCAGGGAAGCTAAAATAGGGCTTGTAGGCTATGCTTCCATGGGAATGTACACAGCAATGTTTGATCCATTTTCTCTTAGAAAAGTATTTGGAGTAGATGTAGTGCACATAGATACTTCTGAAGTCTTTAAAGAAATGAGTGGAGTTAAGGCAACTGAAGCATCGAGCGTTGCTGATAGTTGGCGTAAGAAGTACTTTATTGAAAGTGATGTGAGTGAAGAAGATTTAGTGAATGCTGCTAAAATCTATATTGCGCTAAGAAATCTTGTTGAAAAATATAAATTATCTTCAATTACAGTCAAGTGCCAGTACGAATTTTCTAAGGACTTGGGTTTCGTACCTTGTGTTCCTCTATCAGTGCTAGCTGACGAGGGAGTAGTTTCTTCCTGTGAAGGTGATGTTCTGCTGACACTTACTATGCTTATGTTACATTACTTGACAAATCAGCCTATTTATTATGGAGACTTAGTAGACATTAGAGGAAACAAGGTCTATTTATCCAGCTGTGGATTTGCTCCACTAACGCTTTCGGCTGAGAAAACAATGGGTATAGGCAGGCACAAGTACTTTTTCAAAGGTCTCAGAAGCGGCATAGTTCTCAAGAAAGGTGAAGTAACTTTAGCTAGAATAGGGCTTGTTGCAGGGGAGTACAGGCTCCATGTCGCGTTAGGTGAAGTAGTGGAGACTGAGCTGAGGCAAAGGCTATTTCCTGCAGCTGAAGTAGAGCTCAAAGGAGATGTCGAGGCTTTTATAGAGAACGTTATGAGTCAGCACTATGCTTTAGCCTACGGAGACTTGAGAAAATATCTCAAGATACTTGCGAGAATTCTTGAATTAAAGTATATTGAGACCTAGACTTCATATTGCTCTAAGCATATTTTCTTAGATAAATCTAAGTAATTTTTGTAAAGCTTTCTATAGATAATGATAAGTTCTTTATTTGGTTTGACTTCTTCTTCAATTGAGACTATTCTCATGGCGTCTTCAATGTTCTTGAATGCTCCTGAGCCTATACCAGCTAAAATACATGCTCCAAGAGGAGCAGTATCTGTTATCTTAGGCTTAAGTACAGGTAGCTCAAATACATTTGCTTTAATTTTTCTCCACAAACGGCTTTTAGCGCCTCCGCCTACGGCTATGACTTTAGAGAGAGGATAACCTAGATTTTTGATAGTTTCCAAATAGTACTTTAGCTCAAAAGCTATGGCCTCCATTATGGCTCTATAAACATGATGAGGCTTGTGGAACAGCATAAGACCTAGTATAGCGCCTCTAGCGTCTGGTGGTACACCGGGCCTAAATGAGCCCGAGAAATAAGGTACTACGCGTACTCCATTAGACCCGGCGGGCACTTTCTCTGCTTCACGTTCAAATTCCTCGTGGGAAAGCTTCCTCCCGGTGAATTCTATAAGCCAGTCTATTAGAGCTCCTGAAGCCGAGAGAGTCCCAAGTAATGTCCACTTACCTGGAAATACGTAATGATATACGAGAAGGCTCACTGGAATTTCTTTAGGGAGTTTTTCTGCAACATAAAGTATTACTCCAGCTGTTCCAGTCGAGTCTATGACTGGCCCCTGACAATATACTCCCGCACCTAGCGCAGCGCAGCATTGATCATGTGCTCCGATAATTACTGGGATCTTTGTGCTTAACCTTAGTTTAGGTGCAATCTCGCTCCTAATATGTCCCACTATTTCATAAGAGTAATGAATTGTAGGCAACAAGTCTGCTTCAACTCCAGTAAATTCTACTAACTCAGAAAACCAGTCTTCTTTCCTTATATCGTAAAGCATACTAAATGAAGCTAAGCTCCTATCTACAGCAATTTTGCCGGTAAGCTTGTATGCTATATAGCTTTGGGGAGAAAAAAGTATTTTCTTTGTTCTTGACAGTAAATCTTTCTTATTTTTCTTTAGCCAAAGTAACTTAGGTGCAGTAAAACCAGGATTAGGTATCATTCCTGTCCTTTGGTGAAGATACTTCAATCCAAAGGCCTCAATTAGTTCGTTTACTTCCTTAAAGCTCCGTTGATCAAGCCAGGAAATAGCATTTGATAAAATACGGCCTTTTTCATCTAGTAGAAGCAGAGTATTTGCTTGACTAGATAGAGCTATAGCAGATACTTTGTATTTTTCGGCTACTTCCCTTAAACACTTACTGAAGGCATTCCACCAGTCTTCCGGATTCTGCTCAACTATGCCCGGGCCTCGGAAAATGAGCCCATATTTCTCTCGAACTACAGTAACTACTCGCCCCTCGTAATCGGTAACGTAAAGTTTCACACCGCTAGTTCCTAGATCAGCTCCGACTAAATATTTCAAATGAATCCCATATAGTAATTTGATGTAATAAACTAAAACTATTTACCTTCAACTATATTCAATATTATGTGAAACAAGTAGCTTTTAGTTATTTTATGTGTACTGCGCTAAAAAGTACTTAATTTCATATTAAATACTAATAATCTACACTACAGTATGTTATCAATAACTATTAAATACTTTAAATAGGAAATTTATTAAATCTATGTAAACGGTAAAAATATAAGTCGCCTTAATGTAAACTATTACTAGAGAAATGAAGCTTAAAGAAGAAATACTGCGTTTACTTAGAGAAGATATAGAATTTAGGTATACTGTGCTAGGATATTTAGGTCTGGATGAAGTAGTAAAGAGTATTCATGATCTACAAAGGCAGGTAGCTGAACAGAGTAAAGCTATATATAATTTGCAAAAACAAGTTTATGAGCACACTAAAATTATCAGTAATCTCCAAAAAGAAGTTGTTAAATATGGAAAATTGCTTGAGAAACATGAAAAGATAATTGAAGAGCTTAAAACTGAAGTAAAAGAGCTAAAAACTGAAGTAAGGGAACTTAAAGGTGATGTTCAGGGGCTTAAAGCGGCTTTTATAGAGCTAAGAAGTGCTATGGGTCTAACACTAGAAGAGTTTAGCAGAAGTTTTCTCAGAGGGCTACTTGAAGCTAGGGGAATTCCTAAAGACAAGTTAAAGCTTGAAAGAAAAGTCTTCAAATTAGATAGTAGAGAAATAGAAATCAATATATTTAATGAGAATCCACTAATAGTAGCTGAAGTGACGGCTGTATTAGAGGATTTAAGCGAATTAGATAAAGTTCTCGAAAGAGTTCTACTTGTTGAAGGGATTTATGGACGCAAACCTGACTATGTATTCCTTATAACGCCTACGATAACGAGAAATTTATCAGAAGAAGTATTTAAAAAAGCTAAAGAATATGGAATTGAAATAATATATGGAAAAATAGCTTAGATTTAACCAGAATATGTTTTATGTCTTAAGTGAATTATGTCACCAAAATAAATTTTCACTAGTTTGCCTTCATCTGTTTTCACTATAAGTAGGCCTTCACTATCTACATCTATTGCTAATCCTTCTACTTTATCTTTCTCGCTCAAATATACTACAACTCTTTTACCGAGAGTACTTGATAGAGATTTCCAGACTTTAATAATATGGTCTACATACCCATAAACTAGCTTAGTGTAAAGTTCTTCCAGTCTTTTCAGTATTGCACGCATTAAAGCTACTCTAGAGACTCTGCGCCCAAGTTCTTGGCTCACAGAAGTAGCTATATCTGCTATTTCTCGAGGAATTTCATTGTTGACATTTACTCCTATTCCAACAAAAGCGTACTTAATTAAGTCAGTTTCAGTAACTGCCTCTACGAGTATACCTGCTGTTTTCTTTTCATCTAAAAGGACGTCGTTAGGCCACTTTAAGCGAGGATTAAGTCCCGTTATATCCATTATTCCTAGTGCTACTGCACAGCCTGTAAGCAGACTGAGGAGAGTTATTTTAGATGGAGGAATAGGAGGCCTTAGTATAATTGTAAACCATAGGCCGCCTGGAGGAGAAATCCAATCTCTACCTAGCCTACCTCTGCCGCAGCTCTGTTTCTCAGCAATCACTATGGTGCCTTCCTCTACACCGGCATTGGCTAGTGAGCGAGCAATATCTTGTGTTGAAGTAGCTTCTTCAAAGTATACTACACGGTATCTAAGTCTTGTAGAGAGGTCTCTCAAATACTCTTCTAAATAGAGTAAATCGTCTGTGTCAATGTAGCAGTAGCCTAAACGAGGATGAGATCTAATAACATGACCCTTTTTCTTTAAATTATTAACGGCTTTACTTACAGCCATTCGTGAAACACCTAGAGCTGAAGCTATTTCAGCTCCACTCACATAACTGCCAGCATTGCTGAGCAAAATATCTAGTACTTTGTCTTCAAGCGGTTTTGGTGAAGACATTTATCTCATTTAACTATACTTAAATTAAATAAAATATTGCTACAGCATATTCTATAAGTGTCTATTTAAGCTCTTATAGATATGGCATGTCACTTGATTGGAGAGCTAGGAGAAAAACCTCCGTCAACATATAGTGAGACTGCAGTTGTGCTCAAGCAAATAGGAGTACTTAAGGAAGATGAAGCTAAATTAATGCAGAAAATTATAGGTTACTAGGAATATCGTTGTTCATGGCTATGCTACTATATCTTTAAGTCTTGTAGAAAAATATTAGCTGAGAGAAAGTATAAAGATATCTTAAAGTTAGCAGAAAATATTCTCCTATATGCTAGAAATAAAAAAGTAGATTGCTAGCGGTTCAATAAATTGTTTTAAGTTTAATTGAGTCAGCAAAGTCAGTAGTGTTATAAACTGATTCTTTTACAGTAAACCATGAACAATAGTAGTAGAGAAAATATTTTCTTACTGATGTTAGCTGGACTTATGTCCGGCTTAACGGCTGTCATGGCCCAGCTGTGTTTCTACTTGGGGCCTATACCGTATACCATGCAAAATTTCGCTATATTTTTATCTGCTTTACTGCTGCCTCCCGAGTATGCTTGTCTCTCACAGATCTTCTACTTAATGTTAATAGCTTTCGGTTTTCCTGTTGCAGCAGGGGCAAGAGGAGGAATACTAGTGCTCATAGGTCCTACAGCAGGCTATCTCTGGGCTTTTCCTCTAGCAGCTTATTTAGCTAGCTGGAGTGCTAGAAGAATAAAGAAACCTAGTGTACTCAAGTTCTGGCTAGTATGTAATACTATGTCTTCTTTGATATACTTGCTCGGAGTAGTATGGCTTTACTACTGGCTTACTGCTGTAGAAGGACCTATTAAAACATGGGCGTTTACTGTAGCTAGCTTACTCAGTATTCCTCATAGCTGCGCGGTCATAGCTATTGTAGTCGGCGCGCTAATTTTTATTCCACAAGACTTTCTTGTAGACCATTTACTAGCAGCAGTAGTTTACACTCATTTGAGAAATATAGTGAAGCATAAAATATAAAATAACTTAATATTCGAGTTTTCTTACAGATATAAATAACTTGAACATAGTTATTTAAACATATAATTCGAGATAAAGCTGTGGCGGGTATAAGTTGGTCTGAAGATAGAGTTTTTCCTAAGTTTAGTGAGCCGAAGCGACTTGAAGTCGTAGACTTAAGAAAAATAGATTTCAGAAAGAACTGGAGGTGGCTTCCTCTACTTATTCTCCAAGGTCTTGTTAATAGAGAAGAGCCTAGAATTTACGTACTGCTTTCGGATAGAGACGCTGATTTACTTAAGTTAATAGAGAAACATGGAATCGAAGTAGCTAAAATAGATTTAGATAAAGTCTTTGAAAAATACTTGAGTTATGCTAAAGGATACATTGTCTTCGACCCTAGTGTACCGGATACACTTAATGTAGCTAACACATTATCAGGACTTATAGATGCTCTAGTAGTGAGTCCTGAGGATAGCGAGTGGGCTGAAAAAAAGGGCTTAAAGCTTCTTGAAGACTTTAGAGGAAGATTCAAAAGCAGACTTGAGGCATATAAGTGGGCTTATAGAAGGCTCTGGCCTAAAGTCAATAAGAGGCTTTTAGCTCCAATGAAGCCTTATTCTGACTCCAGGCTCCTGCAGATAGCTTTTAGAGACTATGTGACAGCAGTAAAGATTTTTGCTCACTACTTAGATCCTAGAATATCTGAGGAAAGAGAGCTTTTCTGTAGACTGCTTAAAGAAATGCCTGATAACTCAGCTGTACTAGGCTGGTATCGTGAAACAGAACATATTACAGTTAGGCTAGCTTCAGAGCACAGAAAATTTGTTGTAGTAATTACTGGCAGTCCTTTCCTAACATCTAATTTAACAGTATGGTCTGGAATTAGAGTAAAGTGTAAATATCCTTTACCACCAATAGACTTCAGTAAACTCGGTAAAGATAAAGTGTACGTGACTTTCTATATGAATGATGGCGACAACATACAGTGGGACTTCATGATGAAGGATTTCTGGGAAGACCCCGATCGAGGCAAAATACCTGTAGCCTGGACTATATCGCCTTTCCTTAAAGAGCTCGCTCCCCTCATAATGAAGTATTACGCTGAGACAGCTAGCAGTCAAGACACTTTTGTGTCAGGGCCTAGTGGAGCAGGATACTGGTATCCTAACGTAAACCCAGACTACATAGACACTTTCCTAAAAATGTCCCGTAAGTACCTCGAGGAGTCGGGCCTAAAGTTCACTGAAATACTGGGAGAATTTCTTGACGGAGAGTCGTTGCCCAAGTATGCGGAAACAGGACTGCTGGCAATTAAGCTGGGCTACCGAGGAATGGATATTTTCCCATATCACTTGAAGGATTCTCCTGTACCAATAATTCCTGGAACAGTAGAGTTTTGGGAAGGCGAAGAAGAAAAAGTCTACGGATGGCTTAAAGCAATAGCAACAGTATACAAGAAGAGGCCACTACACGCGCTAATTATCTGCGTCCCGTGGAGATATAAGAGCCTTAAGCCTCTCAGAATAGTCGCTGATAAACTCTCAGCAGACAGTGACTTTGTTTTAGTAAACTTTCACGAATTCGTAGCAATGCTCAATCCTGTCTACGGTCTAACCTTATGTAAGAGGCTTCTAGAAGAGGCCAAGAAAAGAAATCTGCTTAAGGAAACAATAAGCGAGGCAGAAAGCTACATCAGTAAGGCTGAAGAACTCTGTCTAAAGAAAAAGTGGAGAGAAGCTTTGAATCAATTAAACAAAATATACAGAATGCTAGGTTCAAAAATATCCTCTATAAGATAGAGTTGTTAATCGCAAGATTTTTATACTCTAGAGTATAATACTCTTGAGTATAATACTTATGAGTATAATATTCGTTGACAGAGAAGAAGAGCTAAAAAGTTTAGAAGAAGTCTATAGCAGTGGAAAATCTGCTCTAGTAATCATATATGGAAGAAGACGAATAGGGAAAACATTTTTAATAAACTTTTTTGCTAGAAGCCGAGACTCCATTTACTTGATAGTAAACTACGAAGATAGAGAACTAGCACTACGCGACCTTACCAGACAGTTTTTAAGGCAAGTAAAGATGCCTTACAAGCCATTAGTCGAGAGTTTCACAGATCTCTACAAGCTCTTCCCAGTATCAGGGGTGAGAATCATTGTAATAGACGAGTTTCAAAGACTATGGGGCACAGGAGGTGTGACAGAGCTTCAAAGCATATGGGACAGCGAGCTCTCTAAAAGAAACATTGTTTTAATACTAGCTGGATCAGCCGTAGGAATGATTGATAAAATAGGTTTATCTTACGAAGCTCCGCTTTACGGCAGGGCCTCAAAAATAATAAAATTAAAGGAGCTAGACTACCGGAGCGCAAGAGTCTTTATGCAAAACTTCTCGCCTGTAGATAAAGTTAGATGTTACTCTATATTCGGAGGAGTACCGGGCTACTTAGCACTACTGGATAATAAAGTCAGCTTAATGGAAAATGTCGAAAACCTAATTTTAAAAACAGGAGCACCTCTCAGAGAAGAACCCTTTAACCTCTTAGCAATGGAGCTGAGAGAACCTTCACGCTACATGAGAATACTCGAAGTAATGGCAGAAGGAGCAACAAAACTTGGCGAAATAGCAGACAAAGCTGGAGTAAAAATTAATGAGGTAAGCAAGTACATAAGAGTACTTCAAAAAAAATTAGACCTCATCGAGAAAAAGTATCCATTAATGGAAGAAGGCAGAAAAGGTAAAGCAAGATACTATATTCGCGACAACTTTTTCCAGTTCTGGTTCAAGTTTATTAGACCAAATATACCTCTCTTAGAGTTAGGTCTACATAAAAGAGTACTAAATGAAATAAAGGAAAAAATAGATAAACATGCTTCAACAACATTCGAAAAAATAGCTCTCCAACATATGGCTCTACAAGCAAAAAAAGGCAAAATGCCGTTCACCAAAATAGGCAAATGGTGGAACAGCGAAACAGAAATAGACATAGTGGCAGTCGATGAAAAGAATAGAAAAGTATACTTTGTTGAAGTAAAGTGGACAAACAAGCCAGTAGACAAAAAAGTACTTTATTCCCTCATATCAAAGTCAGAAAACTTCAAGTGGAAAAAGAAAGAAAGAGAAAACATATACATAATATACTCTAAAACAGGCTTTACTTTCAAAGAAGAAGAAAACGTAATACTATATTCGCTAAAAGACATAGAAAAAGACTTCGATAAAGAAAAACCTCTAGTAAAGCAGTTCAGCATTCAAGTTAACTAAAATAATTCTACAAGCTAGGCTAAAAGTAGGCAGGTTCTTTAATACGCTAAAATAGTATAGAATATGCCCGATACATTCACTCACGCTACTTTAGGGCTAGTAGCAGGAGTTTTAGTAAGCAGAAACCCACTGACATGGATTATAGCAGTACTCTTATCAGAAATACCTGACATAGACGCATTTACTCTAAAACATAGAGCCATTAGCCACTCGATCATAGTACTCTTTCCAGCAGCAATACTCCTATCAATAGTACTCGAAAACATAGGCTTCAGCACAACACAAGCAGTACTGCTAGCAGTTCTTCCTCTCCTACATATAGCAATAGACTCTACGACAGGCGGACCACCAGTAAAAATCTTATGGCCAATATCATCTAAAGGAGTACAGCTAGCCAGTAAAGTAGACATAGTTATAGAAAAATTAATTGTAGTAAGTCCCTACAGCTACTACAAAGAAGTCATTAGAGTAAATCTAGTACTCTTCATATGCATACTATTGCTGACCCTACTCACTCTTCTTCATAATTTTCCTAAGTAATAAAGCTATAAAAAGCACTAAAATAAGTACAGCAATTAACTCCCTGTATTCAAGTACTTATTCAAGCAAACTAGGAGGCAAAACAACTTCCACTATAACTGTAGCTTTACAGGAATAGTAATTTACACTACCATTCGCAATTAATATATTCCGTTCAATCCCTATAGCAAGTGTCTACTGCAGACCACATAATTCTAGAAGGAAAATATGCAGAACTCTATCCTCGACTTGAAGAAATAGCTCTAAAGGAAATAAAAATACTCGAAAATAAATTAAAAATAAAAATAACTCTATACTCTTCTCTAAAAAACTTAAAGTACTTTGCATATAGAGTAAATAAAGGAAAAATAGAGACAACAGACAAAGAAATAGTACTAGAGTTCACTGAGAATAATGAGCCACAGCACTATGAAGTAGAAGTTAAAGCAGTAGCAGACGCAAAAGAAACAGAATTCAAGAAAATAAAAATAGGATTCTATCCTCATGAATTTTACTCAAAGAAAGGAAGAACAGTAGAAGTCTCATGGATAATTGTAGAAGAAACAGAAATACCATACATGCCTATACTTGTCGAAGAATGGATGGCTTATAAAGTACCACTGGAAGACAAAGAAATAATTCGAGAAAAATGGGGACACTTAGTAGAAAATTCTGACAACATGTACTCTGCGGCTAAAAACATAGCTAAAAGCATTATAAAAGAACTTGAGCCACATAGAGGAATACCTTCTGACACTATGGAGAACTTAAACCCGCTGAAACAGTACTTTAGAGCAGTAAATGGAGAAGACAGAGTATGGTGCAGTAACATCGCAGAAATATACTCCTACATATGCTGTGCACTAAATATTCCTTGTAGAAAAATAATAGTTAGAAACATGCTGTACAAAGACGAAGAAAAGGGCCTACTAGTGTCTCCAGCACACACTACAACAGAAGTTTTCTGCAAAGACTTTAACAAATGGATATGGATCGATCCAACACAGTATACTTTAGGAGTACTAGATTCTAGTGAAAATCCTTTAAATCTCGTAGAACTTCACTGGCATTTAAGCTACCTTAAAGACTACAGTACTTTAAAGATAGTAGAGTACAGTGTAAAGGAAGACAAGGAGAGAATAGTCTCCTTTAAAGAGTCCCGTCGGGCAAAATCAGTACTCTACTACTTTGCAAGAGACCAAGTACTTGAGTACCTTAAAAGAAGCTAATTCTTTCATTAATTTTACTGACACTTGGCAAAGATATATTACCGTGTTGAATACTTAGACTATAGTGGCCTAAATTGATAGACAAAAGACTCGTTAAGCGAAGACTAGATGAAATAAATGAGGCACTGCAGTACATTGAAGAAATAATCAAAGAAAATGAAGAAGACTTTATTAAGGATTATAAGTCTCGCTTTACCTTAAGACACCTCATATTAATTGTAGTCGAGTCAGCAGTATCCATAGCTATGCACATACTCTCTGAGGCTTTCAATGAGAATGTCGAGAGCTACGGAGAAGCATTCATTAAACTTGCATATCACGGAGTACTAAGCTTAAATGTGGCCAAAGAAATGGCTTCGCTCGCTAGACTGAGAAACCTTATTGTCCACAGATACTGGCTAATAGATGATTCTAGAATATATCAGGAAGCAAAAAACACAGGTATCTCAGTTATTAAAAAGTTTGTAAAAGAGTTGGTGAATTACCTTGAAGGATATTAAGTACTATGAGGCTACAGCTGAAAAGAAAAGAGTCTTAGTTAAACGTATTAAAGAAGTTCTCTCAAAGGAAGAAAAAGTACTCTTGGCGATTATCTACGGAAGCTTCACACGAAGAAGTTTTTTCAGAGATATCGATATAGCAGTATACGCAGGAGAACTAGTTGATGATTTCTTACGTTTTGAAACAGAGCTTTGCTTAAAGCTCACTAAAGCCACCGGAGTACAAGTAGACGTTAGAGCAGTAGACGAGGCACCAGCATGGTTCAAACTAAAAGTAGCATGTGAAGGCACAGTAATATATGAAAAATTTCCAGGAGCCTATAGTCTCTTTCTCAAAGAAGCTGTAGGCGAATACCAAGATATTCAACTAAAATACAAATACATTAAACCGAGGTGCTAGACTCAACTTTACTATAAGCTTTATTAACTACTTTCAGTACTTTTGCTGCATCTTCGAGGCAGGCTACAGGCTTGTCTCCTCTTTTAAACCTATTAATAGTTTCTTCAACGAATTTAAAGTACTCGTTTTCTTTTACATCAATTACTTCTTTTTCTTTACCGAGACACTTAATTAGCTTTTTCTCAGACAAAATAATTCTGCCTGAAGTACCGATAATAGAGAAATATTCTTCTGCCTTGCGGCAGGGAGTATAAGCTACCTCCACTACGCTATGTGTCTTGGCTGTTTTGAGGACTACTAAAGCGTACTCTTCTACACTGAGACCATATATTTCGCTTAGTACAAGGGAGTACTCTACTTCGGCTTCTTCTCCCGTCAAATAATGTACTAGATCTATGTAGTGTACGCCGAGATTTATTAAACAGCCCCCGCCAGCGAGCTTTTTCTCGAGCATCCATGGGCACTTCCACTCAATATATCGGCTAGGGGGACCTGTAACGTACTTAAAGTACATATACTTCACTTCACCTATTTTATTCAAAGAATCTAGTATCTCTTTTACCTTAATAGATATTCTTTTAACAAAAGATACGCTTGCAAAAAGTTTTTTCTCGCAAGCTTTTTCTGCTAATTTCTCTACAGCCCTATAGTCTACTCCACAGGGCTTCTCAGTATTAAAAGGTATTTCACAATCTATTAAAGTCTCTATTATCTCAGGCATGTCTATGTGTCTCCCAAAAGAGAACACAAAATCTAGGTCTTCTTTCTCGAGCATTTCTCTGTAGTCAGTATAGTAACGACACTTTACTTTCTCTGCTACCTTTTTAGCGATAGCTTCATCTCTATCAGAAATAGCCACAATGTTTTCTCCGAGATCCAATAGGGCGTCAATATACATGCCGGAGTGCCAGTGACTTACTTCAATTAAGCCTATTTTCACTAAACTTCACCTAAAGCATTTTACTCACAAGACTATAATACACTTGTCTAGCTTAATTAAGAAGTGTTAAATATATTCGAGGAGCATTTTACTTGTGGACAGAAAGTATATTGTGAAAAAGTTTAGTGAAATTCCTGTAGAAAGAAGTAGTTGTGGTTATCGAAGAAAACTTCTCGGCTATGAAGAAGGAGAAGTTGCCTCAGTACACCTAGTAGACATTAGTGAGGCCAAACGGCATTATCATAAGAAGACTACAGAGTTTTATTTCATTGTCAAAGGTAGCGGCGAAATGGAGCTTGATGGTGAAACAATACATGTAGAGGAAGGAGATCTTATAGTAATAAAGCCTGGTTGTAGGCACCGTGCTGTAGGTAATATGCGGGCATTAATAATAGGCATACCGCCTTTCACTGAAGAAGACATGTATTACGACTAAATTTCTAAACAATACTATAGTTCGAGTTTTCTGAGTGATAAGTATGTTCAGGAAATATGGATTAGTTCCCGCTATAGTCACTCCAATGGACAGCAGATTTGAAGTAGACTTAGATCAGCTCGAAAACTATGTTAAGTGGATACTAAAATACGATGTAGCAGGCCTCGCTGTAAACGTTGATACAGGCGAAGGCCCTAGCCTAACTCCCGAAGAGAAAATAAAGATACTCGAAACAGTCTCCAGCATTGTTAAAGGCAGAGTACCCATTATCGCGGGACTACAGGCAATAAACACTATGAGCGCCGTAAAAAGGGCCATTGAAGCCAAAAACGCTGGAGCAAACGCACTTCTAGTGTTCCCTCACTCAGCGTTTATAGGCGAGCCCAATGTAGACGTGGTCTACGAGTACTACAGAGAAGTATACGAGAAAGCCCAAATACCTCTAGTCGCCTTCCAGCTTCAGCCAGCTCTAGGAGGAGTTATTTTCGGCGAAGAAACTTTAATGAAACTCGCTGAATTAGAGGGAGTAGTAGCAATAAAAGAAGCTTCATTCGACGCCAAAAAATTCATCGACACTGTCCGCATTCTAAGGAAAGCCAAAAGAAAAATCTTCATTTTCACGGGAAACGACAACTTCATCTACGAGTCACTTGTGCTTGGAGCAGACGGAGGACTACTAGGATTCGGCACTATAGCTGTAGACAAGCAGGTAGAAATGTTCAGGCTTGTCGGAGAGAAAAAGTACGAAGAAGCAGAAGAATTATGGGAAGAGCTCCTACCGCTAGTAGAAGTAATTTTTGCTCCTCCAGTAAGAAACTATAAGACTAGAATAAAGGAAGCACTCGTCATGATGGGTGTCCTCGAAACAGCCTACGTAAGACCTCCTCTCAGACCTATATCTAGCGAAGAGAAAGAAAAATTAAGAAAAGCGCTCAAAGACCTAGGCATGCTCTAAGGGGTTTCCAATGAAAGTAGATCTCTCCGTAGAAATAGCTGGTATTGTACTCGAAAACCCATTAATAGTGGCTTCAGGTACTCCTACTAGGACAGCCGAGCACATAATCAAATGCTATGAAGCAGGAGCAGCAGGCGCAGTCACCAAGACTATAACTTACGCCGAAATACATAGAGCTCAGCCTAAGCCGAGAATGCATGTAATATATCCGCTTAACGCAATTAAAGGAGGCTACTTTTCATTCTATTCCATTGAATTAATGTCGGAGATCGAGCCAGAAAAATGGGTTAATGAAATAAAGAAAGTTAAAGAAAAGTATCCAGACAGACTACTCGTAGCCAGCATCGCGGGAAGAAGCCTCGAAGAATGGGAGAAGCTAGCCAGACTCGTCGATGAAGCAGGAGCAGACGCAATAGAACTAAACTTGTCTTGCCCCCACGTAGAGAAAGAAGAGTTCATGGGTAAGGCGGCTGCCAAGAAAACAGACATCATATACAATATAGTCAAAACAGTGAAGAAGGCGGCCAGCATCCCCGTAATAGGCAAACTCACGCCACAAGGAGCCAACCCCCTAGAACTAGCCAAAACAATGCACTCTGCTAGAGTAGACGCAGTAGTATCTACTGCGAGATTTCAGGGCCTAGTACTAGACTTAAATTCACTAGAACCCATTCTGTGGAAAAGCTTCGGAGGCTACGGAGGCCCATGGCAAGTACCCATAAGCCTAGCCTGGACAGCCCACATAGCACTAGAGCTACCCGACTTAACAGTAATAGGTTCAGGCGGAATACACTCAGGAAAAGACGCAGCAGCATTCATAGCAGTAGGCGCATCGGCATTCCAAGTATGCACAGCAGTCATAGTTAAATCCTACAGTATAATAAAGCAAATACTAAAAGAACTCGCCGACTGGATGACAGAAAAAGGCTACATGAAAATAGAAGACTTCAAAGGAAAAGCACTCCCCAAAATCAAGAGCCTAGAAGAACTCAATAGAAAGAAAATTTACAGAATAGAAGTAGACGAAAACAAGTGCTCGGGCTGCGGAATATGTGCAGAAAGATGTTTCTACGGCGCAATAATAGTAAAGAAAGGAAAACCTGAAATAAACTACAACCTATGTGATAACTGCGGACTGTGTGTAGCAATATGTCCTAACAGAGCACTAAAAATAAAGAAAGCACATTAATAAACTCTAAGGACTTGAATAGAATAAAAATATATATCAGAGTACACGGTAATATACCTAGGTACACATATGAAAACAGTCACTATTAAAGTGCGGGAAGAAATATACAAGTTAGCAGAAGACATGATTAAGCTAGGTTTAGCCGAAAACCGCAATCAAGCTTTCAACAAAATACTCGAACTAGGCTATAAAAAAGCATTACTACTTGTAGAGAAAAAGAAAAAAGTATTAAATTTAGTAGAAAAATTCATGAAAGAAGGTTTACCTTACACAGATCTACCAACATCACTTGACGCTATAAGGGATCGAGAGTGAGCACTTACATAGATACTAATGTTTTAATAGCATATATTAACCCTAAAGATCCTAATCATATTAAAGCAAAAGAAATAATTGAAAATACAATAAGCAAAGTAGTTTCTCAAATAGCAGTATTAGAATTATTTTCAGTGTATTCAAGAAATATGGATTTAACAGATATTGAGCTGGAAGCATTAGTAAATTACATTCTTAAGAAGAGCTCTGTGTTAGTCAAAAATGTAGACTGGAAAATACTCTATGAGTATTCACTATCATATGCAAATAAACTAAAGCTTAAAACTCTAGACTTACTTCACACAATAGCAGCATATCTACTAAATACAGATACAATAGCAACTTTTGATAAAGATATAGCGTATAGAGAGAAACAAATAAATAAAGCACTAGGATTAAAAGTGTATTGCCCTTTATTACAG
>QMRV01000048.1 GCA_003649445.1 Thermoprotei archaeon
CTGTGTTCAGTGAAGTGAAGCTCTATCCACTAAAAGTACCCGGGAACCCGGGGTATAGGGGATTTAAGTGCTCAAACTACGTTAAAAGACTATTTCCTCATGTACACGACACTAACGGCTTTTTTATAGCAAAATTCGCTGCTTAGCATTCAACATACCCCGCATTGAGTGCATTTTTCAAAGCATGCTGGAGTTATTTCAGCTGAAAGAAATTTCTCGTACTCTTTTCGCAGATATTCTTCTTTGACACCGGTTTCTACTACACTCCAAGGCTTGAGTTCGATCATTTTCTTAAGATATTTCTGAGGATTTATACTGAAGCTCGATAAGGCTTTTCTCCAGCCACTTTTTCCTCCTCCTAGTTTAGCTGCATAGGTAATTACTTCACTTAAAGACGAATCTCCAAGAGATAAAATCGCCTGAATTTGCGCGTCAAATGGGCTGTAGCCCTCTACTCTTGAAACCGGCTTGAGAATTTTTTCTAGAAATACCCTTTTCTTCTGCAGTATTGATTTATCTTCAATTATTATCCACTGAAGTGGAGTATGTGCTTTGGGTATTAGAGGATTTATTGAAACTCTTATGTTTTCTCTAGACAACTTTAATCTAGTTTTTATCTCTTTAACTAATTCAGCTATTTCATTGAAGTCTTCTTTTTCTTCTCCTGGGATACCGTAAAGGAAATAGAGTTTAATATTTCGTATACCTAACTTTACTGCACTTAAACATTTATTTATAATTTCACTATTCTCAATTGGTTTATTTAATTTTAATCTAATTCTTTCACTACTTTCAGGCGCTATAGTTAGAGTTCTCTGACCGAGCTCCGCCATAAGCTTTAAGACGTCGTCCTCAACGGCATCTGTTCTGAGTGCAGGTAAAGATACTGAAAGTTCTTTTTCTTTGCAGTACTCTAAAAGCTTTAAAAGATTTTTATAGTCGCTTAGCGAAGAACCTATTAAGACTATCTTGTCTACCTGACTATTTTCAATAGTCTTGTCTACAAGCTCTTTAATTTTAGTAAGGGATCTTTCTCTATATGGTCTAAAACAGTATCCTAAGAGACAAAATCTGCAGCCTCTTCCACAGCCGCGAGTTACTTCGATTTGCGCTGCTTTTCCAAAAACAGGTTCTAGCTCTCTGTGCTCAGTTATCGGCAAAATTTGTCGAGTTGGATGAAGGACTTTGTCAAGGTCTTTTACCCATACTCTTTCTGTACGGTCGCTTACTCCTGGCACGTAAGTGCCATCGATTTCAGCTAGTTTAGGAAGACTCTCTCTATTTTGCTTTACTTCAGCTGCCTCATAGACTAGCTCTATTAAAGAAGGTTCTGCCTCTCCTATGAAACAAGCATCTGCTATGTTTTCTAGTGGCCGAGGATTTGCTGTAACTGGAGGCCCTCCTACAATTACCATTGGGTCATTCTCCTTTCTTTCATATCTGGAGGGGTTTATTCCGGCTGAAATAAGTATTCGTGCAATGTTTACGTAGTCCAGCTCGTAGTGCACTGAGAATAGTACTACATCGAACTCTCGAAGTGGAGCAGACGACTCAATAGACTTAGGGGGAGGCTCCCTGCCAGAAAGCGTTGAGAGAACTACTCTCTCGCAAGCGATTTCGGGCTCAGAATTGAGTATAAAATATAGGAGCTGATATCCTAGACTAGAAATCGCTACCTTATAGATTGAAGGATAGCATAAAGCTACCTTTACTTTTATTCTAGAGAGCCTCTTCTTAACTACATTTCTTTCATCAAATTTTATTAGTTTATAGCTCATGGAGACTACTTACTATATATCTGATAGCAGCCATATATAGCTCCGAGTCTCAAGACCCCTGAACATAACTTTCTTTAACTCAAATAAAAGGTCTTTAGTGTAGTCAAGCAGATAGCTTTTCATCGTCTCATCGGGTACATTTAGGAAGTACGGCCAGCTTTTTTCAAACATAGAGAGAGCTTTTAAGTAGAGAACCATTAGAGGCTTGTCTTTAAATGTTTTCTTTAGCTTCTCTAAATCGTTTACTACTTCGTCAGCTTTTCTAACAAGTACTTTACTTAATCTAACATACTTTCCTTTCATTCCCTCAATTAACCTAAAGGCTATTCGCTTACCTCTATCAGTTAGCATATATTTTTTTACAAGCCCTCCTCCAGGACTTCTGACAACATGACATTTAATGAGACCATCCATTTCCAGCTTTACTAGAGCTTTAGTTAGCTCGTGACTATAGGGCCCAAAAGTACCAAGACCGTAGTTGAAGTCTATGTACTTGTATATAAAGAACATTAGCTGAATTCTCGCAAAACCGTGAATAGGAGACGCGTTATCTACTGCGAGCAGTATTAATGGCCATACCTCTTTCGCAGGCTTAATGATGTCTTTGAGCACAGGAGGAAGGAATCAATAGGGAATTTAAGAATTTCGATAAAGCTCTACTGGTCGTTAAATCATTTATTTTGGAGAGAGAATAGAGTTAAATGTGATTATAGACGTTCACGCACACATAGGATGCGACCACAGATTCGGTTTTAGGCTTTCAGCCAAAGACCTTGTAGCAGCCATGGATAAATACGGCATTACTTGTTCTTTTATTTCATCTGTGAAGAGCCTGATTTACGACTATAGGGAAGGAAATGACGATGTAGAAGAAGCTTGCATAAAATACCCCAAAAGGCTACTTGGATTAGCCGCCATCCACCCTTTGTATGGAGAAGAAGCGTTAAAAGAACTTAGAAAACGACTATCTAGAAAAGAATTTATTGGAATAAAAATACACCCATTTTACTTTAATACTCCGGCTAATAGCCCATTAATGTATCCTATTGTCGAGGAAGCTATCCGCATGAAAGCCCCGCTTTTCATCCACTCTTATGATGGAGGAATTGAAGTAAGTGACTTAGCAGACAGGTATCCGGATGCCATAATAGTAATGTACCATATGGGTGGCGGAGACTGGGAAGAAGGAGTTTTACGTGTCAAAAAATACGAGAATGTTTACGTCGAGATGTCAAGCTCTTTTGTTGATATAGGAATGGTCGAAACAGCAGTAGAGATGTTAGGAGAACACAGAGTGCTGTATGGAAGCGATATCCCTTTTCAGACTCCCGCTATATCTATTGCCAAAGTGTTGGAGGCAAATATACCTGAATATGTTAAAGAGCTTATTTTCTACAAAAATGCTTTAAATTTATTTAATTTAAGGGGAGAATATGATAGATGTTTCTAGTTTCATAGGAAGCCTTCCTAAAAGACCCGATAGACTCTCAGTAAACGGTATACTTAGTTTAGCTAAAAAACACGGAATAAAATACTTAATATTATCTCATACATCCGCTCATCTTAGCAAAAGTACTTTCTACGGGAACAGACTACTTCAATCAATTATCAAGAAATATACTCAACTGTATATGGCATATGTCTTTAATCCTTTAGCTCCCGAAGAAGAATATGTAGGAGAAAAAGTCAAGTTAGTTAGAGTAAGTCCACTTTATCACGGCTACTCTCTTACAGAAGACAAATTAGTCCGTAGAATACGTGACTTTGCTGAAAAGCTCTCAGTACCTATACATATCCCTCTACGTCTACATTTTTCGGAGCCGTATCAAGTAAAAGTGACCGCTGTAAGAGACTTTGTATTTAAGTGTGAAGACATACCCGTTATAGTCGGTGGATTCAATTATGATATCTTTCTAGAAGTATTGAGATACTTAGGTAAATTTGATAACGTATACTTTGAGATATCTTTGCTTCAAAGCTATAGAGCAGTAGAAACTCTTGTAAAAGAGGTAAGTGCTGATAGAGTTCTTTTTGGAACTAATATGCCTTTCAGCTATCCGTTGGCATCAATACTTAAAGTATCTAAAGCTGATCTTTCCGAAAAAGAAAAAAAGTTGATTTTCGAAGAAAATACTAAAAAACTTTTAAAATTTGATTGAGCTACTTCTTTCTTTTTCTAAGTATTATTATTGCTATTGCTGCAACGACAACTATAACGAAAACTGCTATTACTGCTGGAGTAAAGATTTCTGGTGGCTGTACTACCTCTATTGTTAATGTTTCGCTTATTTCAGGATAGTTATCTGCATAGGCTTTTACTTTGATTACAGCAGTTCCTGCTTTCACTCCCTCTATTTTTACCTCAATTTGTTTAGATCCTTTAGGATCAATATTTCCAAGAATATATTTTGTCGCCTCTACTTCGATGTTTTCAGCTGTTACTAGTTCTACTATTACATTTCTTGCTACTCCATCGCCTACATTGTTCACTACTATGACTATTTTGTCCATTTTACCTTTCTCGACTTTCTTTGGTGCAGTGACGCTGAGCTTTAATTCTGGCTTTGCTAGGACTATTTCTAGTGTAGTTTCGTTAGAATTGCCTGCAAAGTCTGTAGCTTTAGCTTTTATGTATAGTACTCCGGCTTTCTCTATGTTTTCTTTTGACTCGGGAATCCAGACTATGTATACTACTTTACTGAATTCTGGATCTACTAAATCCATTAGTGATGGCTCGTGCCAAGTTTTTCCGTCGAGTGAATACTTTACTTCTACTTCATCGACGCCCCAGCCATGGTCTTCGGCTTTAACTGTAACTAGTGTCCAGGAGTCCTCGAAATTAAGTTGCTTCGATATAGTCACTTTAGGAGGCTCTTTGTCTTCTACCGCGGCTACTGTGAACTTTACAACAGATTCAGGAGGCAGAGTCACATTGTGTAACACTATGTAGTAGCAGTCTTCTGCTTCAATAACCGTGTAATTTGGTGTGTATGGATACCACCTATACTCGGAAAGAGGCTTGTCTTTAGGCAGTTTAAATACTATTCTTATGTTGTAGAAGGCCTGCTTCAGCTCATTTTTGGCTCTAAATGATACTGCATAATGTTTGCCGTCATTTGCTGGCGCGTAGTAGTATTCAATTGTACCCACTTTATACGGTTTAATTCCCTCTCCTAAGTCTATTGGTATTGAGTTGGGGTACTTGAAAAGACCCGATGCAGCGTAATATAGTGTACTCTCATCTACTGTTCCGTTAGCATATATTGTTATGAACTTAAAGCCGCGAATGTCTTTTTCTCTGACATCATATGCTACTGCTGCAGGACAGATGAAGTAGTGTCTATGTCCTTGAGCGTCCTCGATAACAACGTTGAGGTCTGTGTGTATGTGCTCTGAGAGAATTAACCTTACATCGTATTTTATGACGAGTGTAAAGAGGTATCTTGCTTCTTCAATGTGATCTCTCCACGATGGGTAGAGATACTTTTTGATATAGTCAAAGTCGCTTTCATTAGTAATTTTCACTACTTGAGTTAAAACATCTTTCCACTCAGGTGAGAATAGTGGATGATGGAAAGCAAGTATTTTCACTTTACACTTTGTAGTAGCAAGTATTGACTCAGCCCACTGAAGGTACTTTTTGGGAATCCATCCGTCACTACCTGTGGGGAGAGCTATTATCAAGAAATCGCCTATAGTAACACTGTAGTTTTGTGGACCCATTATGCTCTCGTATGTTTCCGCGACCCAGCCGTAGTCATATTCATGGTTTCCTATTACAACATAGCATGGACACTCCAGCATTAAAAAGGATCCTAGAAACAGCTTCCATCCGCTTGAGCTAGTAGGTCTTTCAACTAGGTCTCCAATGAATATCGCTAAATCTGGATTAAGCAGATTTATTGTCTTTATAGCCTCGTAGAAGTATATTGCTCCTCCAGGAGTCTTTGTGTCAGCAAAGGCCAAGAGTCTCAACTTCTTAGGCCATGACTCTAAAACCCAGACACTATGCGGCTCTTCAACTTTCTTTTTCTCTCCATCTTTAAACTCGAGTACTAAATCATATAATCCTTTAGGCACTTCATCTGGCAGCTTAAAGTGTACAGTCCATATTTTTTCATTTTTATTGAACGATGATGAAATATATTCAAGTGTGAATTTACCATAATATTTGCTGACAATATATGCTGACCATTCTCCGGCATTTTCACTAGCCTTGACTACTACTTTAAGATTACTACCTTTTAAGACAGGCTCAGGTATTGATGGCAGCGGTCTTTTTACTATCTGAGCATAGAGTACGACAGGAGCATAGGGTGGAGGCGCTACAGCGGCATATTGGATGCAAAGTACTGCTATTAGCAGCAGAGTAGCTAAAACTAAGTTGTGCCTCACGAGATACCCCCAAGATATTTAACTGCCCTTTATTAATAATCTTCTTCTTGTGTACTAAGAAGACTATTTGAAAGGACCTCGGTAAGAAAATACCTTTAAAAGGCTCACTCTTTAGGCAAAATTATGACATACTCATAAGGTATATATACTTTTACTGTACTTTTAAGCGGTGGGTTAAACCACGGCTCTACGTTGACAAGCAGACTTATGTTGCCTAGACTTATTCTCATTTGGTTAAACGGTCCTACAAACGATGTCCACTCAACAGTGCCTTCGAACTCGTTGGCTTTGCTTGGGTCATCTATCTGTAGTGCAAAGTCTTCGGGTTTGAGTACCGCATAGGCAGGCTCTCCCTTTTTTACTTTTATGTCTCTGTCTGGGATAATGCCCTTGATTTTGATGTTGTCTGTTACTAGTGTAACTAGGCCACCTTCAACTTTCTCTATTTTACCCTCTATTAGAGAACAGCGTCCAAGGAATGTTGCTACAAACAAGTTCTTTGGTCTGCGGTAGACTTCATTTGGCTCTCCTACTTGCATTATCTTCCCTTGGTTCATTACGGCTATTCTATCGGATATCACTAAGGCTTCTTCTTGGTCGTGTGTGACATATATGGTGGTTATCTTGAGCTTTTTCTGCAATTTTTTAAGTTCCTCTCTCATTTCTATTCTCAGTCTGGCATCTAAGTTGCTAAGAGGCTCGTCTAGTAGCAGTACCTTAGGCTCTATTACGAGAGCTCTAGCTAAAGCAACTCTTTGCTGCTGTCCTCCGCTCAGCTGCGTAGGGTATCTGTCTTCAAGGCCTTTTAGCTTGACTAATTCTAGTACTTCGAGTACTCTTTTCCTAATTTCACTCTTAGAATACCCCCTTATCTTAAGACCATAGGCCACGTTCTCGAAAACAGTCATGTGAGGCCATAGAGCATAGTTCTGAAAGACCATTCCTGTGTTTCGCTTATAGGGGGGCAGGTCTGTGACGTCTTCGTCGTCGAAGAATATTTTACCTTCATCAGGATACTCTAGTCCGGCTATTACTCTAAGAGTAGTCGTCTTACCACATCCACTGGGACCGAGGAATGTGAAGAATTCCCCCTCTTTTATACTTAAAGTGACATTGTCTACTGCTACTACTTTCCCGAAGCGCTTAGTAACCTTTTGGAGCTTTACTTCAACCATACTCTATACACCCAGGAAGGCTACTCTCTGTTTAAGGATATAGTTGGAGATCGATATAGCTGTTATCTGCGCTATAATCAACAGTACACCGAGAGCGGCTGCCACACTTACTGTTCCGACTGCCGCGCTTGCATAGATTACTTGGCTCATATAGAATGTTATTGGGCCTTGGGATGGATTAAGGTTACTCAGTGTTATGCTTGTGCTCACTTCGTTCATTGAGTAAACGAAGGAAAGTATTCCTCCGCTAATAACGTTTGATACTATGAGCGGGAGAGCTATCGTGAAGAATACTTTAGCTCTACTTGCACCTAAGTTCATTGCCGCCTCCTCGAGAGACTCGTGGACTTGCTGCAGTCCAGCGAAAACTGTTCTCGCCGAGAAGGGCAGTCTTCTTACGCTATACGAGAATATCAGGAGGAGTCCGGGATTAAAGAATGGGTCGAAGGGTGTCTGTGAGAAGTATGTAGCGAAGAATAGCAGGTAGCCTACAGCGACGATTATTCCGGGGATAGCTATAGGCAGTGTCGATAAAGTGTCTATGAGATCTCTTCCAGGGATCTTTTTCCTAGCGACAATATATGCCGCGCTTGTTCCAACTAACAACATTATTGCAGTCGCTATTGACGAGTAAATCAAGCTATTCGTAATGGCTCTCGCGACCTCTCTGTTAGTCACTAGCGCGGAGATGTACTCGGTAGTGAACTTTGTTGGCAGAACTCCGCTTATAGCCCAGTTAGTGAAAGCCAGTATGACTACACCTATTTGAGGGAATGATGCTGATATAGCTAAAGTTGTTAGGAAAATGTATACTGGTATAAGTCCCATGATTCCTAGACGCCTAACTCTAGGCTTCCATCTTCCACCCTTGCTCAGCATAGCGTAACTGCGGAGACTTACATACTTCTTTATCGCTAAGAAAACTACTATAGCTACCAGCAGCATTATTACTGCCATAGCATAGGTTGATGCATGAACTTGTTCTATCGATCCTATTCCTCTTCTGAATTCATCGTATATCTGGAAGCTCAATATTTTCTCGTGAAGTCCTCCCCCGAAAGCTCCACTCAGTCCTATAGGTGCTCCTAAGTCCTCCATACTGAAAATAAATACTAGCGCTGCTCCAGCTGAAATTCCAGGAAGTGCTAGCGGTAGGGTTATTGTTAGGAATAACTTAAGCCCCCTAGCTCCGAGATTCTCGGCCTGTTCCTCTAACGTAGGATCAATGTTAATAAATGAGGAAAAAGCGTTGAGGTATACTATTGGATATAGGCTGAGCGTTTGGATAAGTATTAGTGCAGGTAAACCTGTTATCCATATCCTGAAAGGAAGTACATGTAGGACATCACACATTAAGTAGTTGAAGAGGCCATCTACCGAGAGCACTTTACCTAAAACAAATGCATTTACGAAAGGCGTCGCAAGCATTGGTATAAGCAGTAGTACTTTGAAAACATTCTTCCCTGGGAAGTCATATCTAGCCATAATGAAAGCGGCTGTAGTCCCTATTATTCCTGCGAAAATCATAACCATAGTAGAAACGAAGAGAGAGTTCAGCAGAATTCCGAAATTAGGTCCTCTTCGACCTATTATCAGTATTTTTCCGTAGGGTGTTTTTGCTAGCTCAATCCATCTGAGTTCTGGCGGAATTTTAATGAAAGTTCCGCTGGATAATAGACTTTGGAAGTAGTGGAGAGAAAGAGAGCCTTTGTAGAAGAAAGCCCTGAGTATCATGAAAGATACTGGTAGTACAAGGAATACTCCTAGTATGAGGACAACAATTGAAAGCTGGACTATAGTGAGGCTGTCTAGTTCTCGCTTAAGTTCTCTTAAGGGCTTAAACATTCTGATATCCCATGTAGTAAGTAATGGGGAACTAAAAAAGTTTCTTAATACAAATAGAACAAAAGTATTTTCTTTCCTTAAGTAGAACTTCTATGACCCTGCTAAAGCTTTTACTTCGTTTATTACCTTCTCGTATCTCTTTATAGCAGCCTCTCTCCAGACCTCTATGAGCTCGTTTCTGTAGTCTACGTTCTGTATAATCTTCATCTCAATGCTCTGAGCAAATTCTTGTGTAAAAGTGACTTTCTTGCCTGTAGCAGGGTCTACGAATTCTAGCTTCGTTGGGTCAGCTAATTCTTCTATTAGCTGCATAAACTTCTCTTTACTTATTTTACCTTCAAGTCTCGCTTTAGCCAATAAGCGCCAAGCTTCCTGTAGCTTATCATGAGGATCTGTTATGGTTGCATAGAAGAACCACCTCATGGCGTTTTCATAGGATAAAGCTAGTTCATCGCTGAAGTTTATTGGTATTTTTCCTAAAGTAGACTCATATGCCTGTTTTAAGTCAGAGCGCTGCTTTCCTTCAGGAGTCTCGAATACCTTGGAGTTTGCCGGCAGACGGTTTATGTCTTTATCTAACCATACTTTTTGTCCTTCAGCGCTGAGAACCCATGCTATAAATGCTTGCGCTGCCTCGGGGTGCTTACTTGTAGTTAAGAGCGCAATGGGGTCTCCGTTTATTATAGTTCCATCAGTCGGTATGATATATCTACAGTTTTCCGGGTTCTGTATTTGCGCGGTGTAGCCATAGAAGTCTATAGTTATTCCCACAGCTATGTCTCCTCTTATTACAGCGTCTCTCACTAGACCAGATTCTCCGTAAACTCTAGCGTTAGCGCCCATTAACGTTATTATAATCCAGCCTTTTCTCCATCCATAGATCTGGAGTATTATTTCATACATTCTTGTATTGCTTGTGCTTCTTGTAGGACAGGCTACACCTACACTTGGCACAGGTAGTGTTGATGCGAATGTTTCGTTAGCTAAGTCGATCCACCTTGAAGGCATAGGGAGATTTAGCTTCTTGAGCACTTGAGTGTTTATAGTGAAGCCGAAAGATGATATAGCTGCAGCAACCCAAATGATTCTGCCCTCCTTGTCTTTTCTTACTAGAGGAGCTCCGTTTATTTCTTCAGGAATCTCCTTTAATATTTCCTCTATTAATGGACTATCAATAGGCTTAAGAAGACCCTCTCTGGCAAGAAAATCGAAAAGAGTAGGACCCCCTCCCCATGCAACGTCTATTTCTTTTCCTGGTTTCTTGGCGCTCGCCTCAATTATATCGACCCATTGGCCTGGATCTATTGAAAGCCAGACTATGTCCACTATATTGTACTCCTTTGCGAGTTCACTTTGTAGAAACATTTCCTCTGCTTTATCTAATATGTCGTATCCATGACGAGTAATAACTCTCAGAACTATTTCCTCTTTAGGCTGTTCTTCTTCCGGTCCCGGCCCTGGCTGTGGCTTTAATACAAAAAAGTAGGCGACAATAGCTATGATAATTACGGCTATTGCAAGAATAGCTAGTACTTTCATCGAAATACTTCCACGAGACCTCATCATTGTATTCTATCGCATCTCTATGTATTTATTTTTATCTTTCAATAGTTTTTGTATTTCAAGACTTTATAGTAACTAAGCGCGATTTTTGACAATAAACCTTATATAGCTTCTTAAAATCTAACACTCGGAGACCATGAATAGAAAAATATGTATACTGGTTTTAGCAGTACTAGCAATAACTCTTGGTCTATCAACTGCTTCCGCTAAGCCTATTGTAGCTGTATTTGCTAAAGGTATGCTTAAACCTGATCTACAGCTCCAGTGGCTCATGGGCAATATCACTAATGTTGAATGGAAACTGTTTTCAGAAACAATCACCTATGAAGACATTAAAGACTCGAAAATGCTCATAGTGGTCCTAGTAGACGTCGATGCTAACTTTACTCAAGAGGAAATAGACGCTATCGTAAAGTGGTTTAATGACGGTGGCAAAACACTATGGCTCTGCGGAGACAGCGACTACAAGGGAGGAGACTTCAAGAGAATACCTGCGATGAACACTATTGCAGAAGCTGTTGGAACAGTGCTGAGAAATGAGCATACTGAAGCAGTAGACAGAGGCTCCAACTGCGGTGCACCATATAGAGTAGCTGCGCTAATCAGGCCAGACGATCCATTTGCAGTAGTAGCTTCAGGAATAACTAAGCCAGTACTGTTCCACGGACCAGGAATAATTGTAGCCTATAAAGATGGTAAATGGTATGCCTTAGAAAAAGAAGTACCGGAAAACGTCTATTGTATTGCCTGGACAAGCGACCAAGGCGCAATACAAGAGTCTGTTAAACCGCTGCCAGAAGTACACGACATAGGCTATGAAGGCAAACTAGTAATAATGGCCGCCGAAGTCTTCCCAGACAAAAAGAACATAGTACTATACTCCGCTGAAGCACCATTCGACCACTACCGCGGAATGTGGACATCAACATACCATGACGTAGAACTAGACGGCCCACAGTTTGTAGTGAACATTATTCAGCTAGGCGCATACCCAGATACATTCTGGACATACTACTCTAAACTCACAGCAGCAAACAAACAGATCGCCCAGCTAGAGTCACAAGTAGCCCAGCTAAAGTCTCAGGTATCACAGCTAGAATCGCAAGTAGCTAGCCTACAGAGCCAGCTCACAACATACCTCATCGGAGGCCTCGTAGTAGGACTAATTATAGGCATTGCAATAGGATTCGTAGTAGGAAAGAAGAAGAAAAGCTAAATTTTCATAAAATATTTTTTACTTATTTGATATTTTAATAAATTCTATAAGCTAGTTCAGCTTACTCTTCTTAAAACTCTCAAACTTATAGCAGAAAATAAACTAGTTTAACAAGTTTAAACAGAAGCCCTTTTGCACTTAAAGATGTTTCACTCACTAAAAATATAAATCTTTAGCAATAGGAGTTTTATAGCAGATTATGGGTCAAAATACTTCAACTGAAACTAAATTAACTCAAGAAAACATAAAGTATGTAATCTATTCTCTATTATCTAAAGACATTAAAATACTAAAACCAGTGGTGTCGATCAAAGAAATATACTACCCCGAACTAGGCGAATACTTCTCAGTAATAGATTTACTAGAAAATCTGGCTTCTGAAGGCTATGTCAGGAAAGTTAGATTTGAAAAAGTAATACTCTGTCCCAACTGCAACTCACACTTAGTGTTATCAAGATATTACTGTCCCAGCTGCGGGTCTTTCGACGTAGAAAGAATTAAGCTTATAATGCACACTCCATGCGGGCATATAGACATATTATCAGCATTTAAAGAAAAATGCCCTACCTGTGGTGAACCAATAAAAAGTGAAGATTTAGAGCTTCTAGGAGAAATAATGGAGTGTAACTCATGTAAAGCCAGATTCGATGAACCTACAGTAAAGCACTATTGTCTAAACTGCGGAATAGAATTTACTCATAGAGAAGCAGTCTACGAAAAAATATTCGAGTATGAGATAGTAGAAGAGAAGTTTAGAGAACTAGAAGAGACACTCATAATGGACATAGTCAAGACCTTCTTCGAAGAAAGAGAATTTAAAGTATCAAGTAATGCTGTAGCACGAGGCGCTAGTGGACTTAATCATGTCTTCTCATTTCTTGCAATTAAAGACAATACCGGACTTTACATTGACGTTAAATTAGCAGATGGCGAGAGCTCAGATGTATATGTTAGGACATACGCCAAGTACATAGACATAAGAGACGTCAATACAATAAAAGACGTTCTTCTGGTGCTAAAAGGACGAGGTGTTAAAGAAAATTATGAATCTGGCTTTATGTGCATAACTTTCAGTAGCATAGAAGAACTAAAGGAGAAATTGTCTAGAGTCTACGGCTCTTTAATGGAGACTCCTAAAGAAACAGAGTAACTAAAACTCCTTGTACTGTAGAGCATTTTCGCTTTCAGAAACATTGGTAAATAGATCTCTAGGAGGGTAGAGACCCTTTAATTATTGACTCAAAGTATCCTCTCATAGCCAGACTTATTATGCTGAAAAAGAAAGCTACTGCTATGAGCATTATTATTACATGCTTTACTCCTTTAATCGCAGATCCGTCAACTATTTTTCCTGCAATAATTCCTCCCATTATTGACTGAACAAGCGAGCTTAAGAAAAACAGTCCCTCGTAAACTCTCTCATCAAGTGTTCCGAAAATAAATGTTCCTCCGACAACTTTTCCTATTTCGGCGGTTGGTCTTATAAACGACTCCATTATTACCACTGCGATAAAGCTGAAGAGAAAAACACTCATGTATATTATCCAGACATAGTGTTTTAGTCTACCTCTTTTACTGTGTTCGTAGTCTCTTATCATAGAATATATTCTTGCTGCAGAGTCTAGTACTTCTGTCATTCGTCCTCCGCTACGGTAGGCTTCTACTAGAGTTACATACGCTCTTTGAACAGCCGTAGTTGGAATTCTTTTAGCAAGACTTTCTGCAGCTTCTTCAAAGTCTGCTCTTAACTTATATCTTACAATAATTCTGTTTACTTCTTTTCCTAAAGCTGTGTCTTTTTCTCTCCTAGCATATTCTTCTAGTGCTTCGGGTAGGCTTACTCCAGCTCTAGTGCTTTCAGCGAGTTCTTTGAAAAAATCGGGAAGTTTGTCTTCGATATTTTTTACATATCTGTCTTCGAGGTAATTTATTAGAGCTACTGGTATACATATTATTATTAACCCGAAGACAATTGATGTATTAAAGACGAGATCATAGGGCAAGGGTATTCCTATTGATGTAATTACTATACATTCATCGATAGTTTTAACTCCCGTAATTAAGGGAAAGAACATGATAAATATGCCTATTACACACGAAGAAGTGTAAACTAGGTACCTTACTTCTTTTGGTACTAGTATACTCACGAGTTATTTATACGAGTGAGATTAAAACTTTTAAGTGCATCGAGTATAGGAAAATATTCTAGTATTTATTAGTTTTCAAGTAAATTTTTGGTTTATAGGTTACGCTTGAGAAATAGTGCTGTCGTAGAGGAGGTACATTATCAGCGATGCAGATGGCATATAGATTAGTATTACTGCGACAGTAAGTACTATAGGATCTAGCCCAAATACGCCTCCTCCTATCATTGACATGAGAACGAATAAGAGAATAAATATTACAGGTGCAGCTACCATTGCTGCAATATATATTTCGGAGAGAAAACTAAGAGTGTCTACCAGCGTCTCAAGTTTTGTTTCTTTTTCTCTAATCATAGTTGATGTGAGGTAGTTTAAGTAGCTTCTTAAATCGCCACTAGTCAATGCTGTCTCTTTTAAACCTGTGAGAATTCTAGCGAAAATGGAAGATGGAGACCTGTCAGCAGCTATTGTTAGTGCTGTAGGCAGATCGTATCCGAGAACCTTAACGCTTTTCACAATTCCCTCAAACTCATTTTTAATTTCCTTCTCAGGCTCTACTTCAGCTACTCTCTCTATGATATGCTCTAAGGACGCTCCTCCTGCCGCTAGAACAGTCATGTAGCTGACTGTGTATAGGAGATTTCTTTCAATTCGTCTTCTTCTCTCTGATACACGGTAGAGAGGATAAGCTATCATTGCCATTAGGCACGAGAGTGAGAGAACTAGTGAGAGCATTATGCCTAGTAGAATTGAGAGAAGTAGAGGAGCTTTAAGGAAAATTACGTGTAGTACTATTAATACAGCAAGAGAAACTGCTAGAACTATGAAAGGTAAAGAGAATGCAAGCCCTATGTATGCTTTATAGTGCATTTTAATACGAGCCTTTATACAGAGATCTATGAATGACCTTAGTTTCTCTTCGTGTTCTTCTAAAAATGTTTTATAGAATCTATACCCATATCCTTCTAACATTGTATCACACTGCCCTTAATTTAAGTGAAGTGTATGTTTCTCTTGGACTCCTATAGTATCTGCTTATAATTTCAGCTACTTCATCAAAGCTTCTCATTTTCTTTAAAGCGAGTATTCTGAGTATTTCTGCCCGCCTTCTCCACTCTTCCATTATTTCATTGAGAGACATAAAATTTCTTTCAGCTATGCGTTTAAGCAGCTCGCTTTCGCCGACTTTTATGAATATATCTCTTCTGGCATCCCACCTGAATACTTTCTGCATTTTTATTTCTCCGTGAACTCTATCGTAGCTGAGTACTTCGTAGACTTCGTAGACTCTTCTAACAGCTCTGTCTCCTAGTTTATGTCTAACCATTTGGACGAAGATATTAGCGAACGGTATTAGCTCTGGCGGCACGTTCATAGGTCTGGCCTGCAGCCTCATTATTGCTGCTTCACAGCTTTCAGCGTGTATTGTACACATTCCGGCGTGGCCTGAGGCTATTGCCTGGAATAGTGTAAATGCCTCTTCTCCTCTAACCTCGCCTATAATAATGTAATCTGGTCTCTGTCTTAGTGCTGACTTCAGTAAGTCGTATAATGTAATATTTTCGACTCCAGCTTCAGTCGATGGACGAGTTACAAGCGGAATCCAGTTCTCATGAGGTAGCCTTATTTCAGGTACTTCCTCTATCGTAACTATCTTTAATTCAGGTCTAATGAATGTGGCTACAGCGTTAAGCATCGTTGTTTTACCTGTTGCTGTAGCTCCGCTGATTATAATTGTCCTCATGTTATCTACAGCTAGCCAGAAGTAGGCAGCTAGCTCCGGTGAGACTGTATTCAGTGAAA
>QMRV01000049.1 GCA_003649445.1 Thermoprotei archaeon
AAAGAGATTACTTCTAAGCCTACTAGAGAGCTTTTAAGGAACTTTTTTGCGCCGAGACAAATTATTGATTCTTTGAGAAGACACTGTGAGGTTAAAGGTATTCAAGTGATTGAAGTCGGTGAGAAAGGGACTTCTAGTATTTGTCCAGTGTGTGGTCAGCGGATTCAGCGTCCTTATAGGGGACTAGTAGTGTGTGAGAAATGTGGACAATTTAACGCTGATTTGGTAGCAGCATACAACATAATGAAGTTTAATAGTAGTGTCGAATTAAATGATAAAGAGTTAAAAAGGCTCCTCAATAATCCCAAAACATACATATACCTTGTTAAGGAACAGAAATGGATACCTAAAAACTAAATTAAGTTTCTTTACCCCGACAGGGAGACGCCCCCACGACTAGCCCTCTCCGAGGATAATCCTCGGAGGGGTAACCCGCCTGACCCCCAGGGCGATGAGGGGACTTAGTCCCCAAGCTGAAAGGGGGTCTGCTTCTTAAAGTAGTATTTCTTAAAATAGTACCCGTCCTCTTTGAAAGGTCCGAAGGAGCGCAAGCCTCTTGTTTTAAGCTGTTTTCTAAGATCTTCTGCGTACTCTTTAGATATCTCTCCCCGTTTCTCCATCCACTCAATAACTTCTAATGCTTCTTTTTCGGTGCGACATCTACGAAGAAATGATATTACTCCAGGATTTCTTAACTCATCTTCCTCTTTTTCGTGCCAGCGCACACCATTGATAGAAATGCACATTTTCTTTTCACTAATTTCTTTTGCTAGATGTGGGAAAAGCTTCTTGAATTTTTCATAGTCTATTTCCATATCCGGTTTTAATGTTTCACTGAAATATTTAAGCGCTCTTATTCTACTTAAGCTCTATTATATTTGGACTTACTTCTCTCCCTAGGAGTTTTTTCACAAGAGTTTTAATACATAGAATTTTTACTTCCTCAGGATCTCCTGCACCCTGAGCTCCTCCGGCAGTATCATGTCCTCCTCCTTCTCCTTTAATTGTCTTGCCTATTTCTGTCATAATGTCTGCTCCTAGGCTTATTTTAGTCTTAAAGTAGAAGTCTGGAGTGCTTCTCGCAATTACTCTAATGTTTGGTTTTTTAGGCTGACTTACAACGAAGACTACGTGTGCTCCCATTTCTAGTATTAATCTTGCTACAGAGGCTTCAAAGGCATCAACTCGAGTAACAGCTATTAGCCAGTCTCCCACTCTATAGACCTTTAATCTCATTGAGGCCTTCAACCTAGCTATTCTTTCAGAAACATCCATTTCGTGTTTCATTAACTTAAGTGCCTTAGCGTAATCTGCTCCTTCCTCAATTATGTCGGCGACTATTCTTAGAACTTGTGGATTCACTAAAGCTAATCTTTTAGTGTCGTAGAGTATTCCGGCTAAAATAAATGTAAGAATGTTGCTCGGTATCTTGATATTATTGCTTTTTAAAATATTATAGACAATAGCAGATGTAGATAAGAGATTTCTTTTAATTACGCTTAGTTTAATATTTTCTGGAAATTTCTTTTTCCATATATGGTGATCTATTATAATTAAAGGAGTTTTTTCGATAATATTTCTGACATTTTCACTCAACTGAAGCATAGAGTTCGTGTCAAGCAGAATAGAGTAGTCAAAATCAGTATCGAGGGTCTCTATATCTTTTTGGTACTCTAAATCAATTTTTAGTTCTTCATAGTACTTCTTAGAAAGTTTGCTTAATCCTTCAGGGAAAACTAAAACAAGTTTTGATGCAATAGACTTAAGAGCATATGCTAAGGCTGCTGAGCTAGCTGCTGCATCGATATCTGCGTTTTTATGACAAGTAATTAATACTTTTTTCTTTTCGAACAATTCTTTAAGATTCATCTTTACTCTCCTTTAGAAGACTCTCGGCTTTCCTTAAACTTTCCTCTATAGCTTCTTCGATAAGCTTTTTCGGGTCTATTCCTGAGAAGGGGTTTACTTCGAGGTAAACATCTACGTCGAGATTTTGGTCATCAAGAAACTTCACTTCGACAATTAAGTCTAATATATCTTCTTTTCTCTCTACTTTAGAAAATATAAATTCGTATATTAAGTTAGCTACTTTCTCTGATATTTTTTCTTTATCTATTCTTTTCATGTAGGTCTTTGCTGTACTGAAGAAAGCTGGCTTGAAATGCGTTTTCTGAGGTCTTCTATTTGCTTTCTAATAAGTGTTTCTTGGCGCTCGAGAGTCTTAATATGCAGCTGGGCGTCTTCTTTTTTGTCTTTTAATTCTTTAATAGCACTATCTTTGTTCCACTTTATCATAACTGGGCCTACTATCTTATATACGGGAGTATCTTCTGATATTTTCTCTAATTCTGATAATGCTCTGTCTATTTCAAAAATAAGTACTCTCCACTGCTCTTTTCTCAAAAGTATTCGTTGAAGCTCTTCTTGTAGTTGCTGAAGTCTAGCTACTTGAGCCTCTAGGCCGGGTGGAAGGGACTCAGACATACACTATTTCATTTGCTAGTTTCTTAAAAATCTTCGCCCGTAGCGGTACTATGTTTTAAGGTGTTAAGCCTATCAATGCATCTTTTTGCTGCCATGAGATTTCTTAAGTAGCTGTTTACAATGGCTCTTAGCCCAGTTAAATCTTTAGCAAAAACTTCTATTACTATAGTATTACCAGATAAACTTACTTTAACTGATCCCTTAGGAGTTATTTTGCGCTCTTCTGAATCTGGATAAATTGCTTTAAACAGTGCGTCTGATATTTTCTTACTAGGACTTGATATAGATATTAGGGCGGTATAATTGGACATTTACGTACCACCTTGTTTACCTTAATGATAGGCCCTGATAATCTCAAGTTTTGACCATTGAAAAACCTTATAATATACTTTCGCTTGACTTTTTCTATCCACATAATAGTGTCAGCGGTTCCCTGAAGGTCTTCTATACTTTCAACTTCAATTGAAGACAGGCCTAAAGCATCTGAAAGAAGATCCGGTAATTGATCGGTATTTGACGCAATTATTGTGCTTGCAACTTTTTCGGGGACATCAGCGTTTTTAATTTCGCGAATAAGCACTACGCCCTCAATGCCTATAATCAGGGGAAGTATTTCGTATTTGTCTTCATAAATTTTAAGAAAAATCATTCGGCCGGGATTTCCTCCTCGTCCTTTACCTACAACAATTACATGATCTATTTCCAGCTGATAAGCTTTTATAGCTACTTCCTCTATGCTCATTTTTCCTCTATTTACCTTAATAGCATCGGGTAAAACTTTAGCTAGGTCTTTGCAAAAAGTTCTAAGTCTCGGATTAGGTCTTCGACTACTAGTAATAAGAATGCTCATTTACTCTTCAGAAGATTTCGAGGCTCTAATAACTTTACCCTTTGTTGCCTTTTCTTCTTCAGGCGCTAGTGTTTTGCCCAAAATTGTTCTCGGAACCCAGGCTCCTCCAGCAAATATTTTTTCACACTTGGGGCACTGCCAAACACCTACGCTCAGTCGCTTCATTCGAACGAGAGAGTAGCAGAAGGGGCATCTATGCTTGCTTCTCATTTTCATCTCAATTAATGCTACTCTCTTTCTCAGCGTAGCACCATATCTTGCACCAAATCTTCCTGCAGGACCAACTATTTTCGTACGCCCCATTGTAGTCACCTGACTGGAGACTCTTTGGTAGAAAGAATACAGTGTTATTTAAATTTTAGCTAGGGTCCAAGTTTCTTGACTCTATTGCTTCCGCAGTAAGGGCACTTAACTTCAGCAATCTCTTCCTTGACGCTGAAGTATCCTCCTCGCTTCTTTTTCTTACAATCTAGGCACACGTACCGGATCCTCATAGCTCATCCCAGCAGTCTTTCTATTTCTTCCTTATACCATTCAGCTGCCTCCGACCCCTTGATTAATTTTTTGAGGTCTTCTTTAAGATTACTTGGCTTAATGACTACAATCCATCCTTTTCCGTAAGGGTCTTCTGAAATTAAACCAGGGTTTTTAGCTACTTCTTCGTTCACTTCGACTATTTCACCTGAAACAGGCGACTCTATTTTGCCTACCCATTTTGCGCTTTCGGCAACAGCTATAGGTTTGCCTTGAGCTACTTTAGTTCCTTTCGGGCGAATACGAATGAGTATGATTTTTCCCGCAGCTTTAGCTCCAACGTCTGTTAGACCTACTTTAACGAGATCTCCCTCGATTTTCGCCCAAGTATGAGTTTTCTTCCACACATAGTAGTCGTCTGGAATCTGATAGCCGTCTACCTTAACCATAATCTTCCTTTCCAACCAACTATCCGGTAGATATATTCCTTTTGCTAAACAAATAAAGGCGCGGGAGTTTGGCTTAGGTATCTGGATGAAGTAGGAGTCTATACAATTCAGCGAAAGTACTCAAAGGGTCTTTTTTGTACTCTCTAAGCTTCTCTATTAATAAGCTCTTATTAGCTCTGCCTACCATTTCCTCGTATTTACTCCTCAAAAACCAGTTTTTTAACACGAAGTTTTGTACTACTGCTGGAAGAGTTTTTCTTTTAGAATTAAGGCTCACCGTCTCGAAGTCTATTATTACTGGACGATTGGTTTTAGAACATATGATTACGTGGTCTTTAAGATTAGATAGCTCGGCGTGATAGATACCATGTCTATCTAGAATAAAACACTGCTTGAGAAGACTACTTAGAACTTTCTTGAAAATATTGGGTGATGTACATATCTTACTCCATTGGAGTATCTCAAGTCCGTTTATAAATTCGAGCAAAATATAGTTTTCTGAAAAATTTATGAGAGTTGGTCCTATATTCAGAGCATTGACGAGTTTAAGGTTCTCTGCTTCTTTCACCATATTAGGTCTATTTGCATCAAGGCGTCTTATCTTAAGTGTATGTAGCCTGTTTTTGTATATAGCTAAAACTACTATAGACGTGCAGCCCTTGCCAAGCACGCGAAATCTACCTATCTGCGTTCTTCCACTAAGAAAAACTTTACGTACACCCAATTTGAGTAGCTCTCGTATTCTTTGCCTGAATATAGAGGGAGAGCTGAGGTGCTTAGGATAGCAAATTATTTCCTCGAGGTCAATGTTATTTGCACTCACCTCTACTATCATATACCCATGGCCTGTACTTGGTTAGCCACTTAAACAGAAAAATTCTAAAGTCTCTGTTCTTTTTAGCTCTCTCAAGTAACTCAGTTTTGTTTAAAATATGGAGATTCTTTGATATAGCTTCTCGAACATCTTTACTCAGACCGCAATTAAGTAACCTATCTCTGAGTAAATCATGAGCTCTAGTGTATTTTCTCCTCATATAAACATACCATTTGCCGTTCTCAGAGAATGGTAAAGAAAAGTCTCTTGGATTATTCAAATGTTTAAGTAGAAAGTCTATCTCGTTTGCAGAGCCCACAGGCGGGCCCTCATGTTTTTTCACTGACGTAATTGTGTCTCTTTCTAGCTCTAAAACGAAAACTACTCTTTCGCCGTTACACCATACATTGTGGCCAATAACATTGAAATCAAAGCTTAAGAGGAGATTCTTTATTCTCTTGAGAGACTTATATAGTTCTCCCCAAAGAATATCTTCAGGTACTTGAGGACAATCAGTCTCTACGCCTATAATGCTGCTTTCTCTAGATTCAATGAGGTTAGCTAACTCGCTTACTGAGACGTTGATACCATCTCCGAAAAAGAATTTTCGAGAGGGTTTAATCAAAAACATGTATGCAGCATATCTAAACTCGGCAAAAGAATCTATTGATAAGGCTGAAGCAACGTTTCGATTAGGATCTACAGGGTCGATGACTATTAAGGGAGTTTTATATTTCTTAATTGCCTTTACTTTTTCTTCACTGCTTAACTTACTCTCTACGTCTATTACTGTCTTAAAGGGCTTCCATGTCTGTGAAGCTTTAAGAACGCTTAAAAAATCTCCATAATAAGCTATAAGTAATTCAGTTAAGTAACCTGAGAATCCTCTAACTTTTATTTCAGCACCGTATACTCCTATTCCTTTAAGAAATTTTTTAAGAAGTCTTACTTGGTCTTTTTGCACAGGAGACAGTTTACTGTTAACATAGGCTGTGTGCAGTGGAGTTCTATCAACAGCTGTCAAAACTTTTTCTCCAAAAGAGATTTTGTAGCCAGGTACTATCTCTACCTTAAAGCCCTCGTAGTTTGTAGAAACATAAGGGTGCTCGGCATATTCTTCAGAATACATGCCGGCGACCTCTAAGGCAGCTTCTTTGGCTACTTCATAGCCTACTTTTTTTACAAATTCTCTATCATAAGTCTTAGGGAATAAAATAAAAATGTCAATATCTTTATCGTCTTTTAGCCACGTATCTTTTGCAATAGATCCCTCTACACGCGGCTCAGCGTCCTTTACTCCCTTTTCAGCAAGTTTTTTCTCAATAGCTGTAGTAAATTTTCTGCAGACTTCTCTTACTCTCTCATAGTCGCTTTTCGACGGCTTTATTTCAAGTAAAATAGATTCAAGTAAACTACTGTAAAGCTCGTTGTTCATAGAGAGTCGAATATATAGGACCTCTAGGCGTTAATGTACTTTTCTTGAGTCTAATGGAGGTTACTTTAAACTCACCGATTTCGATATCCTGAAGTTTTCGCAGTATAGCTGAAAGTTTACTTAAATTATATGTTCCCTTAACTCTAGCTATTGTTAAATGGGCTACGAAGTCTTCTTTATCTTTAGGAAAACCTATCCTTGAGAGCTCCTTTTCAACTGCGTCGTGTATTTTCTTTAGCTCCTCGAAGCCTTTGTTTACGCCAATCCATACAACTCTCGGCCGGGCAATTGAAGGAAATGCTCCAACGCCCTTGAGCTCTATGTAAAAACTATTGAATGATATTTTCTTTAATGCGTCGATTACTCTATATACTAAAGACTGCGGTATTTCTCCTAAAAATCTCAGCGTTATATGAAAGTTTTCTTTTCCAACGAGTTTTAGTCGAGTACCTGACTCTGCTATTGAAGACTGTATTCGCGTTATTTTGTCTACGAGTATCGGGTCGTCTATGTCAACAGCTATAAATGATCTGATTCGCTGACTCACTTTTAACACCCTTCAGAAAAGATGATAATATTCTACATTTTTCAGGAGACGGGTCTCCTCCCTCTGCACATGAGAAAAGATATGGGCATCGAAAACACGGGATGTCTCTCACAATATTGTAAAGCTCTAAAAGCTTTTTCTCAAGCATAGCGGATTTAACTATGAAAGTTCTTTTTCCTTTAACTGTTACCCTTTTCCTCTCAATTAAGCCTCTTTTCTCCAATTTAAGTAAAGCTCGAGAGCACGTTCTCTTATCTATTTTGAGAGCTGGTGCTAGCTCATCTTGAGTTATGCCTTTATCCCCTAACCTGTTTAGGTAATCTAGTATTTCTTTTTCAATGGGGTCTAGATCTGTGCTCATATTAGACTTTCAGAGTAAATTCTAATTTCTCCATAAGTTCCTTAAACCTGTTCCTTATAGTTACTTCAGTCACTCCGGCAGCTTGAGCTATTTCTCTCTGAGTCTTCTTGCAGTTAAGCATAACGCTGGCTAAATATACGGCGGCTGCGGCGAGGCCTTTAGGTCCTTTTCCGCTAGTGAGGCCAGCAGAAGTAGCTACTTTCAGTATTTCAGTCGCCTTACGGCCTATCTCAGATGGAAGTCTTAGTTTTCTTATAAGTGTCGGGATATAGTTCTCTATAGTGATTGGAGGTACTTTAACTATATCTGTTTTCACTAGCAGTCTGTAGCTTCTACCTATTTCCTTCTTATTTGCACGAGACTCTGATGCTATTTCATCTAGACTTCTGGGCAGGCCGTGTATTCTCACAGCTATATATAGGCATGCAGCAGCCATGCTGTCGATAGAGCGGCCTCTAATATAGCCTTTTTCAAGCGCTCTCCTATAGATTATTGCGGCTGTCTCCTGGACACTCGGCGGGATATTCATGTTAGAGCCCAATCTCTTTATCTCGTTTAAAGCCTGCTGAAGGTTTCTCTCAAGAGAATCTTTCGCTCTTATTCTCTGCTGCCATAATCTAAAGCGGAGAGCCTGAATACGCCTATTTAAGTCAAGAGACCTTCCGCTACTATCTTTATTCCTCCAGTCAATATCTGTTGTAAGGCCTTTATCAGGTTTAAGAATGCTAATCGGAGAACCTGTCCTCGCACGTTTAGCTCTCTGCTCTTCATTAAAGGCCCTCCACTCGGGCCCCTGATCTATAAGGTGGTCTGCTATAACCATTCCACATACGGCACAAGTTATTTCAGCTCTTTCATAGTCTCTAACTATTTTCCTACTCCCGCAATACGGGCAGACTATTTCTTCTTCTCCCCTATTCAAGCAGACCTCTTCACCATCAACCATTATTTCACCTACGTCTCCTCCTCTTCAACATCTCGTGAGGCTTAACATATACTTCCGAAAAAACCAAAGACTCGAAATCAGGAATTTGAGGCACAACTACTACATAGGGACGGGCTACAGGTCCTATTACATCATAAACTGTGCCTATTTTCCTCATTCTCCTATCATACACGAGGGCTCCTTCTCTTGGGGCAAAACCGGCTCTCACTAAAAGGTATTTGCCCAGCGAAACTTTCAAAACCTTGCCCAGTTTCCTCATCGGACCCCCTCTAGATATATAAGATTTTCTAAAAGCCCCTAATATTAGTTTCTGTCGATGTGTTTTTCGACTATTGGTATATTCTGTAGAAGCTATATGTGGGACATATGTATTACTTCCAGTAATATTGAAGTAGCTTTCTGCAGCGCATAAAATATTTAAAGGGTCAGATATAGGAGAATACGCCCAAACGGAGGTGGTGCCATGGGTATTTATCAAGGAAATGATTTAAGAAAGCCTACAGGAGGAATTAAGAGGCCTCACCGTAAAGTAAAGAGAAAATGCTGCATGGGCAGGCCGCCTACATTAACTACTATCGGTGAAAAGAACGAGATAAAGAAAATTAGGGTAAGAGGAGGTAACTTTAAGCTTAGACTAAAGAAGGTCGCATATGCTAATGTTTTTATACCTTCCAAAGGAGTGTGTCAGAAAGTCAGAGTTTTAAGAGTTGTAAGTAATCCCGCTAACCGCCAGTATGCCAGAAGGCAGATAATAACTAAAGGCTGTCTTATAAGCACTGAAATAGGAAATGCCGTAGTTACCTCAAGACCTGGCCAAGACGGAGTTCTTAATGCAGTTTTAATCGAAGAATAGGGATAGATTTTGAAAGAAAAAGACTATATTATCATATGGCCCGAGTACATAGACTCAGCTAAAAGTAGAAGCGAAGGTAGAAAAGTTCCTTTATCGTTAGCCGTCAAGAAGCCTACAGTAGAAGAAATAGCTAAAGCCCTTAAGTCTATGGGTATTGAGCCTTTAATAGAGTTAGATAAAAAATATCCCCGGACATGGTGGAGCAGCGGGGGTAGAGTTAAAGTAAAGAAGGATAGTATCAAGAAATATGAGCTGCTCAAGAAACTGTGTATTAAAATTAGAGAAAGTAGGTCGAAAAGTAAGTAAATACTTTCGGCGGACTCTCAGCTAGAAAATAAGAGGAAGTTAAGCTCACTTCTTACTGATGAAGAGGCGTAAGAGAAGTTTCGAATCTGAGATAGTTGTTGTAAAGGCGCTAGAAGACCTGCTTCTCGAAGAATCTTTAGAACTTGTCAGAAATTCTCTTACGAAAGCTACAGATAGTACTCAACAAGCTTACGTACAGCGTCTCTGACACTAGTCATTACTGAGGGAGGAGACTTCTTTAAGTCCTCACATGTAAGGCGCCAGCTTTTTGCCTGAAGAATACGCGTAACTAACACTAGTTCCTCGTCTTCTGTCAATTTCGGAACGTTTTCTGGGAAGTTATAGAAGTATGTTTTTGTTATTTCGAATGCACAGTCCATGCAGTTTTCAAGAGTCATATAGCCTTCGGCGTATGTTTTAATGCGGTGTTTTTGGATACCAGTTAGTCTTGGTGAATAATTTTCGAAGACAGGTTTTTTCCCGCTCTTAAGTAGCATTAAGGCTATACGTGGCTCTAAGTCGTGGTAAGGCTCACATAGAGAGTTGATGAGCTTTAAGCGGAATTCTCTGTTAGCTAAGTCTATTTGGGCTTTAGCTCTCTCTGAGAGAGGTCTTATCACTATTACAGTGTACTCTCCGCTTACCGGGTTTCTGTCGGGGCTTATGTGTACAGGTATGAAGTTGTTCCTGACCCAGAATCTCAGCAAGGGCTCGTTTACACCAAAGCCCGCGCCTACCCAGTCGTAGCTCCTCTCTAAAGCCTCTTTGCATATCTCTTCTAAAGCCTTTGAGCCAAGGCCTTTTCTCATGACCTGTGGATGTGTTGCTATACGCACAATGCGCCAGCCCACCATTTTAGCGAAGTCTACGAGCTTGTAGTGTTTGAGCAGTCTATCGGGAATAATGTTGCCGGCGATCCACCCTCCTTTAATTAGCTCTGGAATCATAGGGTCTGGAATACTTCCTTCTTCAGCCAGCTCGACAGCCGTAAGTATTTTGCCACTAGTAGTTCTAAGCGCTCTTATAGTGTGATGAGGAGCATCCATTATCATTCCTAAGTCATCGCAGTTGTTCCTGTAATGCGCCATAATGTATATTCCTATAAACTGTTTAGCTTCATCTTCGCGCTCAAGGAAGAATTCTCTTATATCGGGTTTGTAGTACACAACGCGGCCTTCTTCAATATCTTTTAAGTCGTTTTCGTCTAAATTAGCGGGCTCAGCGTCTAACATAAGTGTGTCGAAAGACCATATTTCAATAGGATCGTTGTCAGCGTATCTTATTGGTTCGTGCATTTCATACTCGTAAATCGTTGTCTCAGGATCTTCTCTCAGTGCGCCCAAGAATCTTACAGAGAATCCTCTTCCAGCTCCCTCATATCCGTGAATAGTTGATGAAAATACTGCTCTACTGAAAGTTCTGTGAATTCTGTAAAGCATCGGTACTTGCAGTCCTGCTGCCTCGTCTACCGCTATAATGTCCGCTGACCTGCCTATACAGTCGAGAGGCTTATAGTACTCTATGTCTATGCCTTTAGCCTCTAAAGCAACCTTAAAGCCTCCTTTCTTCTCTACCTCCACAGAGTGTTTAAGAACCTCGAGTGTCTTTTGAGCTAAATCGAAGAGAGATTGTACATTAGTCTCACTTGGAGCGGTCACTAGAATTCTAGCTCTTCCCTTTTTTCTCCTTAATTTATGTGCTAAAGCAGCTAAGCCTATTCCAAGCGCACAAGACTTCCCTCTTCCTCTATCAGCAGTAATAATTATAGCTAACTTGCCCTTAGGCTTCTCGTATAGAAGCTCAAGCAGTCGGAGTACTTCAACCTGGTCTTGGGTAAGTGCAAGAGAATACACCTTGTATGGAAAAAGAGATTTTTCGGGAAAAAGAAGCTCCTGCTTCTTTCTCTCAGGCAGCTCAGATAAGATATATGGCTCTTTCAGAAACTCGCCTTTATCGACATCGTAGATAGCTATACCTTTGTGCTCGAAAAGCTTGCGAATAAATCTCTGCACAAAAATATGCCTGAGCTTATCGACGCCATACTGAGGAGTAAGCAGGTTTTCCTGAAACCGAGTAACTATCTTATCCCACTTCTCGAAGCGAGGAGTCATCAGTATGAGGAGACCACCGCCCGCGACAATACCTGTTAGCCTACCCAAGTCATTTGGGCGAAGATCGTTGATTAGGTCTAGTACCGCTATATCGTATGTAGCTCCAAGAACCTGCTGGCTTTCGTGGTAAGGAACATAGTCTACATCTAGGCGCGAGCCAACATGGTCTTTAAATAAGTTTCTTCGATATATACCGTCCTCGTAGAAAACATGATATGTGTAAAGAACCTTAGGCGATTTCTTAACTACATCTGTATACGCCTTTACTACCTTAGCACATATGCCGACAATTTTATCGTCGTTATCTCCACTCAGCACTAGCATTCTCCTGTGTTTGAGCTTCTTGCCTTGAATAATGCTAGTAATAATCTTCTTCAAGTCACTTTTCTTCATATACACTTCCCGTGGGCAGAGTAAGTATCTCCACTACAATACATACCCAAGCTTATATACCCTACTCTAACTCGATAAATGCAGCAGAAAACAGTAACCTGTGTAGCCGTTAACGGTGGAGCAGTGCCTCAAGTATTTCTCTAGTAGCCTTCGCGGGATCAGGAGAAGCTACTATGGCTTTACCCACAATAACTATCTCCACGTTCAGCTCAGAGTATATTCTAGCGGTCTCCTTGTTAATACCTCCTGCTACAGCTACTTTAAACCCAGAGTCTACTAGAGATTTTACTTCTTTAGCCAAGTCCTCTGCAGTAATCCTCCTCTTCTTCTGTACATCTACTCCAACATGTAGACATAAGTAGTCTGCTCCAAGTCTACGTATCTGCTCTGCTCTCCCTAGTATATCTGATGCATTCATTAAATCGACCATAACTTTTGCTCCAGCACTATGTGCAGCGTCGCAAACTTCCTCTATTGTTTCGTCGGCGGCAAGAGCCATCACAGTTACTATATCGGCGCCAGCGTTCACAGCTAGCTCTGCTTCAAGCCGTCCAGCATCCATAGTCTTCATGTCAGCACACACAATTTTATCCGGAAACAGCTCTTTCAACTTCTTTACAGCACGAATACCCTCCGATTTAATCAGAGGAGTCCCTGCTTCTAAAATATGGACACCTGCTTCAGCCGAAAGACGAGCTACACGTATAGCCTCCTCGAGAGAAGTGAGATCCAAAGCCACTTGAAGGCGCGTCATGTAGTATCTTTACCTTACTGCTTAATAAACTTCTCCAATCCTGTCTCAGCCATATATTTCATACACTTCCGTAAATCAAGCCGCTTATACTCAAGACCTAAAGTAGCTAAAAGAGACTTGGCATCTTTAGAAATTCTGGGCGACGCCAATATGCCTCTGACAGGCCGCCCCAATTCATTGCTCAGTGCCTTAACATACTCATAGAGCTGCCTAACGGCACTAATACTTGCTTCTTCTCGCTTAAACTCTATCACAACAAGCCTTCCCTCTTTGTCGACACAAAGCAAGTCAATGAATCCCGGCCTCACTTTTCTCTCTATTTCAACAACCTTGAGTCCTTCCTCGATTAAAGCAGGATTTCTGATGACAGCTCTTCTCAAGTCTTCTTCTTTACCGTACATAATGAACTCGGGTTTAAAGTGCGTCTTAAAGGCGACAGCACTATAAATCTTCGTAAAAACTATTTTAAGCTCTTCATAAGGTCGACTTCTAACAGCTCTCAACACTACTTTTTCTCCGTTCCTAAACACCGACAGACTAGTAGTCTTAGGCTGGTAGTTTATTGGTTCGTATCCCTCGGGCCCGTGAACAAGGACAGCGCCATCAGACTTCACTAGTACTACATGAATACCTTCACCTAGCTTAGACTGAGCACGCCCCCTGTAATTCACACTACACAGCCCAAGAACAACTATAGTCATCTCTCTAGCTATCGTAGATTTAAGAAAATCTACGAAGTCTTCTCCATGCTTAAAAACAACAACTTCAGGCTCTTCCTCCATCATTTAGTGTATTTTACTGTAGTTTAACTATTTAACGAATACTAGAACCTCGTCGGCCGAGTACGGCTCCCAGACGCGGCGCTTCAACTTAAGTCCATTACGGGAAGCCGCTTCCAGAACATTGTCTACAAGGCTTCTTTTCTTAAGTAGAACAGTTACTAGAAGAACTCCTCCTTTCTTCAGAACCCTGACAGCTTCTCTAATAAAAGCCCCTATATCCAGCAGATTCTGAATCAGAGTTACTGCAACCACATAGTCGAAGACATTAGACCTAAAAGGCATGTACTCAACACATCCCACTAGAAAACATCCTCTCTGCCGCCTATTTCTGGCGACACGAATCATTCTAGTAGACACGTCTATGCCTATGTATCTGCAGCAAACTTCCTTGCTGCGCAAGAACTCCCACAGAAGCCCCGTGCCACACCCAGCGTCTAGAAGAAGACCTCGTCCTAGGAAACGATACAAAAGCTCGTACTTCCTCCTCTGTTCTTCTCCATAAAGTTCGTCGTAGACACTAGAGATCGCGTCGTAGTGCTCTACTACATCGCGCATCTACATTAGCTTAAGCTCACTCTGACAAGCAGGACAAATACCTCTAGCCTCCTTATTGCACTCAATGCATAAGATAAGCTTACAGTTCTCGCAGAACAAGTAGTCGTCACCCTTGTAAACTTTCTTACCGCAGCGCCTACACCTCCCTATCATTAATGTCTTCGCCACATACGCCATATGTACCCCCGATACAAAACAAACTAATAAAGCTTCCTCTAAAAATCGCGTTCATTAAACTGACGTAACTTCATGTCAGGTAGCTGCTTTAAGCTACTGCCTCCTAGACAACTGCAAATAAAGGAGATAGCTGAAGAAAACTATAAACACTATAGCGAGAACCAAGTCTCCCGCCACGCTCTTTATTTTACAGGATTTCTCGCTACTAAGTAGAGACTAGACCCTATGACGATTATACATAAAATCAAGCCTATTATCGGGAAAATAAAGCTTAGTCTCGTTCTCACTTCAAATAACTATTCGAGAAGACATATACATATTTATCGAAATATTGATGAGTCCCGCAAAACACAAACCTCCTGTCTCGCCGAAGACTTTGATTTCATAGCATGCGGCTATTCTCTACAAAGACTATTTATCTGCTAAGAAACCATCCCATTTGTGGAGACAGTTTATCTCGGCTGTAAAAAACACCTGTTTATAGATTACTTGCTCTTAGAACGGTGTAGAGGAGTATACATTGCTGTAAACAGACAGAAACTAACTGGCGAAAAATGTTTAGTTGCAGAGAAGCCTTGGGAAAGCCATAGAATAGGCCCGTATAACAGCGTCTGGGAAGACAACGGAATCTATAAAATGTGGTACGACGCGATTGCCAGCGACGGAAGCAGGTGGCTCTGCTACGCTGAATCAAAAGACGGCGTGCGATGGGAGAAAAAGAATCTAGGCGCCGTATCCTTTAATAAAATTAAAGAAACGAATATTGTTTTCCCTCCGGAGAAAACCGAAGTATTTGAACCTGGCTGTGTTTTCATAGACACTAATCCCAAGTGTCCTCGAAGCGAGCGCTACAAAATGATCTGCACCTATAAGCCGCCCGGCGGAGAGCCGGGCACATGGGTCTTTGTTTCTAGTGACGGTGTATCGTGGGAGCCCTTGAGCAATAAACCATCCTTTAGGCTAAGCGACACTAACAACATATGCTTTTACGACAATAGGATAGGCAGGTATGTAGCCTATGTCAGAGTATGGGCTCCTCTCCGCAAAGTAGGGCGCTGTGAATTCGATGATCTAAAAGAATGGGGCGAAGCCCAAGTTGTTTTTCCTACGACGAAGAGGACTTAGAGCACCTCGATAAAGATCTCTTCGATGCAATGGACTTCTACAACTCCTCAGCCGTCAAATATCCCTTAGCTGAAGACGTCTACCTAATGTTCCCTTCAGCTTACTACCACTACAGGAGAGAAGTCGCCGAAAAAATGGGATCTACGCACCCCGACAACGACGGTCCAATGGACATACAGTTCGCGGTAAGCCGCGACGGCGTACACTGGACTAGACACGACAGAAGACCATTTATTCCCCTAGGCAAAACTGGCGGCTGGAACGGCGGCTGCCTCTACATGAGCTACGGCATGATAATACACGAAGACGAGATATGGCTCTACTACACAGGATACAATTTCACGCACGGAAACTACGACGTGAAAAGAGACAAGTACAAGGGAGTCATCAGCAGAGCCATACTAAGACTCGACGGCTTCACTTCACTCGACGCAGAGTACACCGGAGGA
>QMRV01000050.1 GCA_003649445.1 Thermoprotei archaeon
AAGCTCTTACCGTCCTTGACTATAGCCTTTATAGCCTTCATCATGAGCTCTGGGCGCTCATGCTGAAACACGTTTCTGCCTATACAGACTCCGGCAGCTCCAGCTTCAATAGCTTTCTCCACCATCTTCAAAACATAATTGGGGCTTTTCTTCGAGCCGCCCGCTATCACGACGGGTACTGGACACACATCGACAACTTCTTCGAAGGGCTCGGCGTAAATAGTTTTAATTATATCGGCTCCTAGTTCAGCTCCAACTCTGATAGCTATTTTTACTGCCTCTACTTCTTCACCTAAAGTTTCTGTAGGAAGACACTCGCCTAGTACAGGTACTCCCCAGGCATCGCACACGTCGACTAGTTCTCCAAAAAACTTTATTGCCTCATTGTAGTTTTCTCCGCCAACGTATAGCGTAAAAGCTACAGCATCGGCTCCGAGCAGTAACGCCTCCTCGACACTCGAAATAATTGTTTCAAAAGAAGTTTCTCGAGGCACATAGAGTGCCCCGGAGACTCTTAGTATGAAACCTAGTTTCTTCGCACACTTAGAAAGCTCGCTGCTATACTTCTTCAAAAGCCCTTTATGCAGAAGAATAGAGTCGGCACCGCACTTGACGCCGAGCTCAATAACTTTCCACGCGTCTTCAACGCCTTTAATAGGCCCCATGTAGCCTCCATGGTCTATAGGAAAAATAATACTCTTACCGTTCTCCAAATCAAGTACTCTCCCCAATCTTATTCTCTTTCCATAGCTCATTTATTCACCATACTATTAAACATGCTTCAGTACATATAATTAAGCACACTAAGTTATTTTACTGTTCGAAGAACTATCTAAACGTGAAAAAAATACTCTTATGGGAAATGACTTGGGAAGAAGCCAAAAAACACGTTAAAGAAAACAGCCTAGTAATAGTTCCTGTAGGCTCTTTTGAAGAACATGGGCCACACTTACCTCTATCAACAGACTCAATTATCGTAGAAGAAGTAGCCAAGAAAGCCGCAGCAAAACTCTCAGAAGAGATACCTGTAGTCGTAGCACCAACAATATTCTTCGGCTATGAATCACCTAATGTAAGAAAATACCCGGGAACAATATCGCTTAGAATAGAGACTTTCATTAACCTGGTATACGACTACTTATGTAGCCTAATAGACCATGGGTTTAAAAGAATTCTAGTTATTAACGGCCACGGACAAAACTACGGCGCTCTGAGAGTAGCCTTAAGAAAAATATACGAAGACAAAGGAGCCCCAGTAGCACTAATACCCCTGTGTCTTTCACTAGCTAAACCAGTAGCCGAAAAATATAGGAAGTCCAAGTTAGGTGGAATAATGCACGCAGGCGAACTCGAAACATCGCTAATGCTCGTACTGAGAGAAAACCTCGTTGATTTAAGTAAGGCAGTAAAAGAAATATCTAAACCGCCTTCAACAATACTTACGGCAGACCTCACAGCCCCAGGTAAAATATTCTTAACTACTTGGAGCTACTGGAAAACAAGAAAAGGAGCACTAGGAGACCCAACTAAAGCAACAAAAATATTTGGCGAAAAAGCCTTAGAGAAAATCGTCGAAGAAATATACATAATAGCTAAAGAACTATACACTAAAGTATTCCCAACAATAGAGGGAAACCTTAAACATTAGTAAACTAGTTTCCGACGAGTTATAGTAGTTCTTTCTAGCTCCTCGAAGCTTTTTCTAAAACTTAGATTAAAGTCGGTGTTCAAAAAGAGTATATTAATTATTAGTATTTTTCTTAAAAATATGGCTTCTTGTGACAATCTTTTAGCGTTATCTCAAATACTAGCTTACTCTATGTATAAGCTGAGCTCTAGCTCAATTAAAATAGCTATAATAGGTTCCTTGAACAAAAAGATCTCAGCTAAATTAACTAAAGTACTACAAGATATTAAAGTTAAAGCAGAAGTTTGCTTACATTTTAATGAGGGTAATTTAAAGGATATTGACATTATTTATCTAGATTACTCAGACGCTGGTCTACTCCTAAAGAAGTTATCCAATACTGGTCAGGTAAATCGATCGCAGTTCTCTGCAATGCTTTTTCTAAAATTTATACCAGATCCTACTGTACTCAAAAATATTAGTGGTAGCAGATATGCTAAAGCTATTTGCCTCTCAACTACGGTATAGTATTGTTGTCTAAGAAAACTTACGATAAAGAATTTTTGAATAAACAGTTGAAGTTTATCGTGAATCATTTATTCAGGGACTAAAAACAGTTCACTATAATACGGCTTATTTCCTTTATATTCTATGTCGAAGTGTTGTCGGAAAAGCCCAAACAGAGTTATTGTTGAAGTAGGTACTGGTAGAGATTTTTCGACAATATAGTTAGCTAAGGCTGCTAAAAACATTGGAGGAAAGATATATTCTTTTGGCATTAAGTCTGATATAATTGAATAGCTAAAAGAATTTTAAAGGACCTCGAACTCAGTAGCGTATGTGAAATTACCTGTAGTGGCGCTAAAAGGTATTCAATTAAAGAAGATATAACACTTCTGTTTATCGACGGTCTTAAAGAAGAATACTTTGATTACCTCAAGTTTTTGAAGATAAGCTAATTGAAGGCTCGCTAGTCTTAGCTCATAACACTATATCTCATTCCTATAAAATGACAAATTACATCAAGGAAGTCTATAGTAAATTTTGTCACTTACAACCATGACTAATCCAAGAGGTATTACTTTAAGCACTAAATTAGTGAAAATAGCTAGCTAACACTTTTATAACTGTATATTAGATTTCTATATAGGTATGATATTATGTGTAACATAGAGACATTTAATCACAGTCACCATAATCCTAGACGTACAGTCTCAGATCACCCTTTAAGAGGACTACTTAGTCTAGCTATTATGTGTCTAATTAAACAGAAGCCTACTTACGGGAGCGAAATATACCAGAATCTTAAAGAAAAATTCGGAATAAATGCTCCTCGTCCCCTAATATATACTCTGCTTAGGAGACTTGAAAGAAACGGCTTCATTACATCTACTTGGGAAATGCCTGAAAGCGGCCCTGCTAGAAGAATCTATAGAATAACAGAAGAAGGCTTGGATGTATTAAAAGACTCTGCTGTTAAACTGAAAAAAGTTATACCGCTTATAGAAAAAATAATAAAAGCTATTGAAGAAGAATAATTTAAATAAAAACTATAATTTCATTATTAATTTGCATGCTGTTACTTCCGTTTAATACTCCTGTGGTGGAGGAAGATACTGCGGTGCTGGCGGAGACATCGTAGTGGTCTGATAGTATCCTATTCTTCCTAACTCGTCTACTGACACTTTTATTAAAGACGCTATTGAACCTAAGCCCATTATAATCAGCGACACAATTACAGTTATTACTCCTACTATGAAAGCTAATCCTCCTAAGCCTTCAGCAATATTGTATAGAAATGGTACGTAAGCTGTCCCCATTAAGCCTACTCCGATAAAGAGTAGTACTCCTCCTACAATGTACCACAGTATTGAGTATACTATAGCCTTGATCGCTAACACGAATGCTCTTCCCCAACTTATCATTTAATTCACTCTAATCAGTAAAAGACTAATAAGTATATAAGTTTTTCCTAAATTAAATTAGAGTAATCAATAAAAATAGAAAGTATTCGTTTCTTTAAAATAATATATTTTATTTTATATTCAATTAATATACGATTTTTTCTTTCCATAAACTATTATGTTAGAAATAATCAAGTTTAAGTATATTTTAACTAATCTTTAAGTTAATTAGTGTTTGAGAGAACGTCTTCTTCTTTCTAAAAGTATTAATATGTATCAAACTAGATTACCTATTTATTTTACTTAAGAATAGCTTTTTATGTGGGGGTACTACGTGATGTCAGAAGTGAGCTCCCCTGCTTAAAAAATCCTATTTCGCTGCTTATAGATGATTGGTCTATAGGTTACGTTGGTGAAGGCAGAGGAACCATAGAGGACACCAAGTTTGAGAAATGCTACGAGTTTGCCAAAGACTTAGTGAAACTTGGCGCTTTAGGTGTCCGCGGAAAGCTCACTTTATTACCTTATGTAACTAAACCTGAAGGCAATACATATCGTGTCTTAGGTAGAATTGATAAAGGCATTGAGGGTATTCCCTCGCAAAAGCTACTCGAAGTTCTTTCTCTTGTTAAGGGAGAGCTTATGAAATACTTTGATATTACACCAGAGCTGCTCACGCATACTCTAGCTTTAGATATCGAGACTGGCACTTTAATAAATGAGTCTGAGTGGGAGTGGTCTAATAAACAGGATCTTAAGACTTTAACTAAGTATATTGCGCACGGACTTCAAGTTTTGAGAAATGTAGGTATTGTAGCTAGTGGCATTACCTGTCCATGTGACTTTGGTAAAGAGGTAGAAGGTATTTTAGCTAAAGCTATTTTAGAAGCAGAAAAAATAGTAAATAATATTACGCTGACATGGTATTTTCTCCACATGCAGTCGAGGCGCATTGGCTGGGACGGCTCATCGGTAAATCCGAGACTAATGTACCTCAATGAAGAAAGTAAAGAAGCTGTTGTAAGCATAATTAGCGGCTCAGCAGAATACATTAACCAGAAGACTATAGACTCTGTAGGTCCTGACCCCGAGCGGCTAGCTGACCAATGGATTACAGCAGACGGTGAAAAAGGGCGGCTAGCTGAACTACTTAAAAATAAAGCATATATTATTTTCCATATTCATTGGTATAATTCTCATGGTAGAGACGATAAAGTAGGCTTCTTTGCTCTAAAGGAACTTGCTTCAAGAATAAGAGACCTGTGGGCAAATAAAGTTATCTGGATGAAATGTAGCGAGCTAGCTAGATACTTTACAGCGAGTAAAACTTGGAAAGCTGAAGTTGCAGGAAGTCGAATAATTTTGTCTAGTCCCTTCCACTGTCCTCTTTTCACTATAAGCTTTGCTGTAGATAGAGAAGTGAAATATATTAAGGTCAATGGAAAGAAACTTAAAAAGAAGGAAAAGCCTCCTTTAGAGAAGTGTTCATGGACTGCTATGGGAGATAGAGTTTACTTATGCTTCAATTTGACTGAGAGGACAATAGTAGATATAACATTCAAGTAAGTATTATAATATATCTTAGTACTTAAACATAGACATTACAATAAGTCAAAGTTTGCAAAAGATTAATATAATCTACTCTAGGCTTATTCTCGCTAACAGTCCTGCGTGGTCTGACGGATATATTCCTTGTGTGTTTGCTTTATTGCAAATAACTTTACAGTCTAGTATTTTAAGTCGAGGATCTACGAAAATATAGTCTATCCGCAGAGATGATTCAGGAAGCTTAAAAGTATACCCTTTCTCACTTGACCTTGCTTCTTCCCACGCGTCTTTAAAACTCAGTTTTATTTCATTTATTTCTTTTAGTCCTTTCATAAACTGTATTACTGGTTCATGAGGCTCTTCATTGAAATCTCCTACTATAATGGTAGGTAGTTCTTTTCCATACTTCTTGATGAAACTCGCTAGCTCTTTAGCTTCGATAAGTCTGTCTGGCGGGTACGTGGACAAATGTACTGTCACAAAGAATATTTTCTTTCCTTGTACTTCAATAACTGCTCCTAGAATTGGTCTAGGATGAGGATTTACTTCCGCGCTGTAAGTTAGATCTTCTTCACTTACTTCTAGCACAGGATACTTGCTTAAAATAGCTAAACCTGCTTTAACTTTCTCTGCTCCAGGAGGCCTTCTTAAGCAGCACACAGCTCTATATTCAGGAAGAATGTGCGCGAGCTGCTCTGCTTGATTTCTGCCTTCTTCGTCTAGCTCAGGGTCACTTGTTACCTCCTGTAAGCCAATAATGTCAGGAGAATACTTTTTAATTTCATTTAGAATGAGTTCTCTTCTAGTTTTCCATGGAGAAGAATACCCCCAGATATTTAGTGTCATTACTTTAATTTCCACAATAGTTTTTAATAAAGACAGTATAAATGACTATGTTTGCCGAGGCTTGTACACTATCCACTCTAGTCGTCTTACTCCAGCCTCAATTAAGTCTAGTAAATTAAGCTCCTTAACTCTCTTTGTACTCCTACTAGTTAACACAAGTAGTATACTGAATCCTATTTTCTCGAGCATTGTCTTAAGCACTTGAGGAGGATAGATAGTGAGTCTCAGCTTAAGCTCATCTACTTTAACTAAATTCTCGTCTACTTTTTTGTACAGTACTGCATAGTGGTCGAGAACATAGTCACTTACTTTCTTAACTTCTTCTAACTCAAAATAATTGTCATTATGCTTAATGATATGAACACCTTCTCTGAACTTTATTGGATAATCTAATATAAATATTCCATAGGGTTTTAAAGCATTATAAATGTTTAATAAAACTCTTTGGTTTTCTTCATGTGAAAAATATCCAAATGAAGTATACCAAGAGACCACTACATCAAATTCTTCGACATAATCCACTTCTCTCATGTCTTTAACCACATAGTACTCCTTAAATCCCCTGTTCCTCTTTTTGGCTAACTCAATGAGCTCTTTAGACACATCAACACCATATACCTCGAAGCCTTCTTCTCGCCAATACTTGTGATGGCGTCCTATGCCGCACGCTAAGTCGAGTATTTTCTTGTATTTTACGCCAAGCTTCTTTTCAGCTAATTTTATGAGAAAAAGCACATAGTGAGCTTCAATAAAATTGGCTTCTTCAGGATAATCTATATGCTATAAGTATACTTTACTTTCATTCATAAAAATCAAATACTGCTATTTTAATATAAATTTTTGAAGAACTATATGTACTTAAGCTCTATAGGCACTTTTCTAGGCTTAAAGCTAATAATATTGCGGTCTACAATATTAGTTTACGCATATATTAAATAGCCAATAATTTTATCTTTTTATTTTAAGTATATAGCTTGGCTGAGCCCCTCTTCCCTCTACTACTATTTTATTTGGTGTTACTGTTATTCTAGCATAAGATCCTGTAATTTTGTCGAGTTCCCACCAGCCCATACTATGTAAGCATATGTGGTGTGTTCCGTTTTCTTCGCGGTATCCGCCGTAGTGTGCGTCTCCGCTGAAAGTAGCTACTAGCCTATAGTCTCTAAATAATTCGAGTAATTCATCTTCATTGTCTATTCTAGGTTCATTACAGAAAATCGCTATAGGGTAGTGACAAAAAACTACTATTGGTTTGTTTCTAGGTACTTTCTCCAAGTCTCCTTGAAGCCAGTCTAATTCTTGGCTCGGTATGTGCCCTGTAGGACCGCCGCTATTAGTATTAGGGCCCCATGCTGCATCAAGGAATATTATGTGGAGAAACTTTACGTCTATTGATTTCCACCAATAATTTATTCCTATTATACTAGTGTATTCTTCTCTAGTAAACGCGTCTAGATCATGGTTTCCAAAAACGTAGTATCTTGGAGCTTTGCACTGAGAATATACTTCATTTATTTCCTTTAATGCTTTCAAAGCTTCTGGCTTCTTGCAGCCAATAAAGTCTCCGAGCTCTACTACAATATCTGGGTTAAAGTCGCTATTCATGTCTTCTATAAACTTTCTGAGCCACTTTCTGATATCGAGAGGCCCCTGATGAACATCTGCAACAGCTCCTATTTTAACACAACTACCCCCACTTACCATACTATGGACTTCACTCAAACACACTTTAACACATTATCCTCTATAACTAAAGATTTAAAATACATTCGCTTTCCAGTGAAGCTAAGTGTCGTTAATACTTGAATATGTTATATGTAAAGATTAGTAGTAGATTAAGTATAAATGCTTAAAACTTCTTGAAGAAAACATGGCTCTGAAGGTAATGATAGAGCTAAATCTTTGCCGAGTAGACTGAATTAAGGTAGCTGCTTATTCAATTAATCTATATTTCTTGAGAATATCAAGAACTCCTTTTCCACAGGAAAAGGGGGATACATAACCCCCTCTCCTTAAGACCACTTCTTTTACTTCCTCTACTGCATTTGAAACTGTTGCTGGAATAAAGCCGTACTTGCTGTCAAGCATATCTAAGTCGTGTACACAGTCACCTACGCAGAGCACTTCATTGTAGTCTATACGCCAGTAGTCTGCTAGTTCTCTAAGAGTCTCTCCTTTGCCTGCAGAAGACAGTATTACTTGAAGTAATGCCCATACTCTACTACATTTTAGTTTCAAGCACTTTTCTCTTATTTTTTCATTCAAATACTTTTCTGCCCATCTAGCTTCTTCTGAGCTCTCGAATTTTAATCCAGCTAAGTGTCTTTCGCATGCAATTTCCTCGCTAACCCATATTTTTACATTAAATCCCCTTTCTTTAAGCTCTTTTTCAGTTTCTTCAAGGAGCTTCATTATTGAAGGTAGCAGGCGTTTCCATTCTCTTTCGATTTTAAGGTAGTGTTCAAGGTAAGGTCTGTAGCCTTTCTCTACAAGAAAATATATCTCCTGCTCATTAGCTATTAAAGCATGAGGAACTCCAGCGCAAGCTCCTAGCTTATTAGCATTCAAGTACTTTACTTGATCAGGAAGAGGTCTGCCTGAGGCTGTGGTTACCTTTACTCCCTTCTTAGAGAGCTTTATGAGAGCTTCTCTAAGCTCCGGTAATATTGTCTTGTCCCACTCTAACATAGTGCCGTCTAAATCTAGTGCAACTAGTTTAATTTTCGTCATAGTAGTCTTCTCTATCCTCTATCTTCATTTTAAAAATACTTTTTCCTTCACACTTATAAGGTACTTCAAGAATATCTGCTATAGTTGGAATAACGTCTATGATTTCTGCTTCCCTCACTATTTTTCCTCGATACTCTTCGGGCAGCGCGCCTCCTGATATAATAAATGTTATTCTTCTAGTTCCACCGCTGTACTTATCTGTAGGCTTATCCTCCTCGAAATCCCATACACAGCAGTCAAATGGTGCGTCGTGTCCACAGCACCAGTTAACACTTCTAGCTCCCTGTTTTCGAGCAATACTACAGCCTAAGTGATAGCCGTGGTCTGAAGCCACTACAATATATGTCTGATTCCACATTTTCCTAGACTTTAAGTAACCTATTATTTCCCCTAATATATAGTCTAGAAGCATCATGTAAGAGTGCTTTGACGTAAATGGGTTAATGCCATGTCCTCTGACATAAGAGGGACAGCCATTAATTACATCGAATGTAGGGAAATATATTAGCATCAAATTGAAGTCGGGATTAAAGTCCATGTAGGGCTTAATGAAGTTTCTCCATAATAAGAGATCAGACCACTCGACTGTATTATGTATCGATATTTTGGTACAGTGAGGAGAAACAATAGTGTCAGGTACATAAAAGTAGCCTCTTTCATACCATCCACCAAAAGTAGCGCACTTAAGCTCACCCTTATAGTACTCTTTAGCATACTCGAAGAACCCTGTTTTCTCTTCATTGCTATAGCCTTCAGGATTTCTCCAGTATTCTTCATCGTAGAGAGGTCTAGTGTAGCTTCCTGTAGCTAAATACCTCATGCCTTGTCTAGTCCAGCATACTCCTCTATTCCATGGCCTCACTACCCATAGGCCGTTGTCTATTAGTTCTGCAAAATGAGGTATTAGTCCTCTCTCATAGTAGCCTTTAATATTTACTGGAGGTATTCTCTTTTCCTCGTCAACATATACTCCTTCAGCCCAGTGTCCTGGAAGCTGGTCTATAACCAGGAGTATTACTTTTACCTTAATTTTATTCGACATTATATCGCCGCTTAAACACGTTTACCTATAATCATTACTTTCCCGTCCTGCCTAGGGAAAACATATTCTGGCCGGCCGTCACCGTCCATATCTGTTACTCTTGAACGTACTTCACCGTTGTAAAAGAAGTCTTTACGCATAGTATCTGTGAAGTATATTTCTCTTACTTGTAGCTCATATGGATTCACTACGAATATCTTCAGTCTATGTTTAACGTCTACTCGCGGCGCTCCTCTTCGGCGAACCATTTGTTCTCCGAAAACGAACTCATATTTCCCTGAGTTAGCCCAGTCAACTGCGTGAACTCTAGTAGGAACAACTTTGTATTTTGGATAAAGTCCCCAGTCTATTACGGTGTGTCTATGTGCTCCCAGCACCCATAGAGTCTCACCGTTTGGTCCAAGTAGCCTACTCTTACCGCGGTAGCCCCACAGCTCTGTTATGTAAATAAGGCGGCCGGGTCCTTCTGGGTTAGGTATGTGAGCTATCCACTGGCCGTGGTCAAATAAATGTGATACATCCCATACTATTTTGCCGCCCGGATACTCCATGAGAAAGCCTTTTTCAACGAGTACTTCTGGCTTGCCGTCTCCCTGGAAGTCGTCTAGCGCGACATCGTCGAAGTGAGTGTCGTCTATAAGGTCTCTTACTCTTTTCTTGAAAACTATTTTTCCTTCAGAATTTACTATAAGTAGCTCTCCTTCAACTTTAGGTGACGCGTACCTAATATGGTCTACTGTAACGAATGCTACGAGCTCGCTTTCTTCACCAGGCAACTTAAGGAAATAAAATTCGTGGCCAAAGTCTTTTCTAAGCCCCTTAATGCTCCACAGGAGCTCAAAGTCTTCATTGAAAGCGAGCAGCACCCCACCAGCTACAGCTACGCATATACCGTAAGAATCAGCAGTGCGCTTAAAGGCTCCTACCATAGGGACGGCTACACCGTAGTCATCTGTAGTCTCTACGTGTATCTCTTTCTGCCTAACTACTTCACCGTTCTTGTCTAAAGCCATTACTCTAGCGTCTCCCGGCACACCTTCGGGTAGAAGTAGCTCCTCTTTGCCATCGCCGTCTATGTCAGCGAAATCGAATATAGTTGTTCCCCAGCAACCCGTGCTCTTCAGTCTTTTTTCAAATAAAAGCTTCCCACTGATATCAAATACTTTAAGCAAATCTCCTGCAGTAGAAAGAACAGCTATTTCCTTACGGCCGTCGCCATTAATATCACCTACTTCAATTGAGTAGTTAGGATATAGTCCTAAGTCTATTAGTGCTTTACAGCAATATTCTTTAGCTTCATCTACAATAATTTCATTTAAACTGCTCGAAGCCACATTAAACTAAACTCAGCTAAATATAATACACTATTTACTCGACTACCCTAACACTTAATTTAAAATTCAGCGCATAGTAAATGATAGCAATGTCTGTTATACACTGGGAAACAGCTAAAACTAAACAAAGAAAAGGAGATCCTGAAGGCTTAGTTAAAATCTATGTAAGTAGAGAAATTGGAGCAAAGAAGCTCAAAATGCATTTATCTGTAGTAGGGCCTGGTCAGAAGCCTCACGAACCCCATCGGCACGATGGCGAAGAAATATTTTTTATACTTGAAGGAGAAGGCAGAGCATTAATAGAAGATAGAGAATACGATGTAAAGCCTTTTACAGCAGTTTTTATACCGCCGAATAAGCTCCATGGAATAAGAAATACTGGAGATAGACCCTTAAAATATTTGGTTATCATAGCCAAATAATTACAGTTTTCTGTAAAATAGTATTTTTTATATTTTTACAATATTACAGTATACAGTATGAGTGTAGAAGAAAGACTACGTAAGCTAGAAGAAAGAGTATCTGAAATAGAGCAGCTTATAAATAAGATAATCGAAGGGGTGCCTAAAAAAGCAACAAAAGAGCCACCTTATAAGGAGATAAGAGAGCTTCTGTTAAAGAAGTATGGAAAAATCTATGAAAAAGAATTCATTTGCCTAATTTGCTATACCGACAAATTTGGCTAGGATTTAATATTTTCCCCTAAAGACGCTCTCAAAGTAGACACTAGAAGAGTATCTTCCGTATCTGAAGTATTAGCTAACGAGTATAGAGTAAAGATTCTCAGAGCACTTTACGAGAAATCTAGAACTTCGAAAGAACTAAGCGATATTACAGGACTTGAGGGAGGTCAGCTTTACCACCATCTAAGAATACTTACTCAAAATAGATTTGTTGTAATGGGAAAAAGGGGAGAATACAGTATTACAGTTAAAGGAGCAGTTGCTCTCATGATTTTATCAGCTTTAGCTGAAGTACTAGTGCCTCCTCCTGAGAAAGAGCTAGAAAAGCCTTTAGACAAAGTGTAGATTTCATTGGAAAATGTTCTCGAGCAATAAGTTATTTGTCTTCTTTTTCCGTAGAGAGAAGTATTGGCCTAACTACCTCTATTCCCTTCAGGTTAAGTAGTTCTCCTATGAGCTCAGTTATTTTCTCTACTTCTCCTCTAACAGCTATAGCTAACATACATCTTTCTTCGTCTAAGTGTACGTGAAGAGTACTAGCAACTATATCGAGATGTCTATGCTGTACTTCTGTTATTTCATGGTCTATATCTTTAACGTGATGCTGATAAACTACACCAATTATCCCGACTGCTCTTCCTTTTAGCCTCCACTTGTTTTCAGAAATAAATAGTTTGAGCGCTTCTTGAATAAGCTTAGACTTACTTTTAATATTTAGAATTTTCATGAGATTTTCTGCTTCTTGTAGAAGATCTGCTGGAATGTACACTCCCGCTTTTGTTCTAGACCCCATACGGTTTAATTAACTAGTATTAGCTATAAATACTTCTCACACTTATTTCCAGTATCCTTACGCGATTTTATGTATACCGAATACTTTCAAATACATTTATTCTTCTGTAGACTATGTAGAATTGTCCGCTGAGATTATCCATGTAGCCGTACACTCTTCTTCTAAAGTATATTTTCTTGAAAGCTATCTTCAGGGATATTTTCTAGCAATAGAAGCTTTATTCCAAGTCCTTTTCAGCTACTCTATTTCTGCCAAAATACTTACTATAGCAGCCAAGATTTTAAACTATCTGCATTATATAAATAGAAGTAAGACACTTTAATAGATATTATTTTAAGTTAGATAAATATTGCTTTAATTGAGTATAAGTCATTACATTAACATATTTTTCTGCTTTTTTAACGAGCTCTTTGTCCTCAGTTACAAGTACTGCATTTAGTTTCTCTGACGCTACTATATACGATGAATCATAGAAAGTAATGTTTTCGTTAGCAGCAAGCTCAATAATTCTAAGTAAATTTAATTCATTAAAGTAAATAGGCTCAATGAGCTTTCTTCTCGTGAGATCTTTTAAAACCTCTGTAATCTCTACAGCGTCCTCTAAGCTTATTATTTTCAGTAGAGTCGACATTTTCCATAAACTATTGCCGGTCTCATAGACTGTAAGGTCTAATATATGCAACGACACTTTAGCGGCTATGCTAAGTAGTTTTTCACCGTAATCAAGTAGTAAAGGCACTAAAACCGATGCATCAAGAAGGAATTTCATTTTCTAACCCTGTCTTCTCTCACAAGTTTAGCTACGATAGTAGGATCTATTTTTCCTGATAAATGTAATCTAAGTCTTCTTAATTTTTCTTCAAGTCTCTTTATTTCAATTTCTTCAACATATTCTTTTAGAAATTCTCTAACAACTTCACTGACATTGATGTCGAGTTCTTCAAGTTTCTCTTTAAGCTCCTTGGGAATCCTAACAGAAATTACTACACTAACCAATCTTAGACACCGTATTACATTATGTATTACAGTACTATAAATTTTTCTTGAAGAAATAACGACATTGATCTTAGAGATTCTGCTTATCAAACATAAAATTTTCTCGGATAACAAGTTGGAACTGAAAATCGTTTATTTGAGTTCTTGGAGCTCATAAAAATCTCTGCCGTCTCTCTTCTCTACGATGAGTCTGTATATTTTTCCTCTAAAGAATAGTTTCTTGAATACTATTCTTGAGATGTTTTCTGGCAATAGAGGCTTTACTTCGAGTCCTTTCTCCGTTATTCTGATTCCGGCGAAGCCATAAATTATGTTCATTAAGTATCCTGCTGTACTTGTCAAGAAGACTATTCCTTTGTCGTGCATTAGGATCTCTCTTATTACTTCGAATGGCAGGAGGAAGAAAGGATCCCATTCTTTGAAAAGCTCTGAGGCTTCTTCGCGTTTGCCTAGTCTGCAGGCTACGACTACGTGTATTGAGGGACAAAAGCTGTGTCCTAGTTCCTTATCGGGCTTATCTATATAGTACTTGAAGTTGTTTTCGGCAACTTCTCTAGGCATAGGGTATTCTAGTGGAAAAATCATTTCGAGTACGTCTGGCTGCTTAATAGAGTGTCCGTCGTATCCATCGTACTCTAAAATGATTTTCTTTTCTTCATCGAAGGGAATATACATTTTTTCAGCTATTTCAATCCATTTCTCGGGATATTTTATTCCCAGTCTTTCACACACTTTGATAGCAGTCTTAATGTTCCATTGCGCTATAGCATTTGTGAAAGCGCTATTGTCTACTACTGTTTTGCCCCATTTTTCGCAGACTGATTCATCAGGAGGCACTACTTTTAGTATTTCGTAGCAGTCTTTCTCAGCATTATATACAACTCTGCTGGCCCAGAATTTCGCAGTCTCAATTATAATTGGTGCAGCGCACTTTCTGAAGTATTTTTCGTCTCCTGTAGCCAAGTAGTAAAGCCACTGTGCCCACGCGACGTCTCCAACAATATGTATTTCGTCCGAGTAACCTCCTCTCGATACCTCTTTACCAGAGCTAGCTGTCTGCCAGCCGTACCACGCGCCATCGTATCCGTGTTTCCTAGCGTGTTCCTTAGCTGCCTCAAGTGTTCTACAGCGATACGCTACAATGCTTTTAGCTAGTTCAGGGTATAGTAGAATGAGCGCAGGGAACATGAAGAAGTCTGCGTCCCAGAATATGTGTCCTCCCCAGCCGTCGTTTGATAATCCCATAGGCGGTATGCTGTGGTCTTGTCCTTCACGAACGCTAGAAACTAAGTGATATACGCAGGCTCGTATTCTGCGCTGAATAATTGGGTCATCTACCTCTATATCTCTTTCCCATATTTTCTCCCATTCTTTGCAGTGATCATCGAACAACTTCTCGTAGCCTTTCGCCCCACATTCCTCTGCTTTCCTTAAAGCATTTTCAAGAGGCTTCTCTGAGTCAAGTGTTGTGTAAAAAACAGTATACTTGCGCACACAGTAGCTTTTATTCTCCTCGGCTTCAAAAACCAGCTTTAGTCGAGAAGATTTTTCCTCAACTACTTCTTTTACAGCAGATGGCTCAGGCTCGCAGATTACTTTAGATACTTCTGCAATTCTTATTTTAGATAGACTAGTTTCGACCTCTAGCCAAATAGTATTTTCTTCCGCTCCTCTTTCAATAACCCTTAGGTTTTCTAAACCAGAAGCATCTAGAAAAGTCTCTAGAAC
>QMRV01000051.1 GCA_003649445.1 Thermoprotei archaeon
AAGATAGCTAAGATATACGCTAGGATAATAACTAAACTATTAAGCTAGTGTTTCCATGATTTAGACCTCCATTTAAGGATAGTTTTTCTTCTTCAACTTTATCCATTAATCCATACTGGGAGGAGCTCAAGATATAAGGATATATATCTCCACTACGTTATTCTCTGGAAAGTAAATCATTTATGGGTGAGTATGGTGGAAGAAAAAACTATATTAGTAACTAACGATGACGGAGTCTACAGTCCTGGTCTTAGACTACTCTATGATGCTGTTAAGGATTTAGGCAGGGTTTTTGTTGTCGCTCCTGAAGTTCCTAAGAGCGCTAGCGGCTTAGGACTGACCTTGCATAAGCCTCTTAGAATAACTAAGCTAATATTAGATGATATGGTTGTTTATGCTGTTAACGGTACTCCAAGCGACATAATACACCTAGCTTTACACGTTATAGCTAGGAAAGTTGACCTGGTGGTCTCAGGTATAAACATAGGCGACAATACTAGTGTCCAGGTAATTCTCTCATCGGGTACTGTTGGCGCTGCAGCCCAAGCAGCTTTAGAGGGTATTCCTGGAATAGCGTTTTCTGTAGCTGTTGGATCAGCTGAAGAACTTGAAGTAAATTTTGAGCTACAAGAACTAATTAAGCGCACCGTTAGAGTGTTTGTTAAGGAAATTATTGAGCATGGCTTTCCCGGAGGCGTTGACGTAATTAACGTTAATTTCCCTGCTGAAGTAAGGAAAGATATTGAAATTAAAGTTGCTAAGGCAGCTAAGCTAAGGTTTACTGAATATGTTGAGAAAAGAGTTGACCCTAGAGGTAAGGAGTACTTTTGGCTCTACGGCTATCCTAAAGAACCTGAACCGGGAACAGATGTTTACGTTGTTCTCGTTGAGAAAAACATTGCAGTAACTCCCCTAAGGTTAGACTTAAATGTTCCCACTATTAGTGAAGATCTTAAAGGATTCTTTGAAAAAATTTCAAATAATTTAAGGCTTCTACTTTAGCATCTTACTATAGTATTTTCTAATAGCGTACTCTAATACAGGATCAGGTATCAAGTACTTTCCATTAGCCTTCACAATAAACCCTGCATCTATAAGGTTTCTTATGAGGTTTAACATTATTGAAGAACTTATTTCCCTTGATTCTTCTATTTCAAGTCTTTTCTTAATTTCACTCCATGAATTATATCCGAGAGCAATACTATGAAGGATGTTAACGTAGCGTTTTCTAGCTTGTTCTCTTAGCCTGAGAAAATTATTTACTTCCTCTAAGGCTAACTTACTTCCCTCTTCTAATGTCAAATCTATTATTTCCCTAGTTAAACCATGTTCAGAAGATAGAATTCCAAAATATGTTAACCAGCCAATAACTCCATTTAGCCTATTTACTGCTTCCCCTATTACGTCCATTTGGGGTTTTATACCGAGTTGCTCGAATCCCTTAGTGAGAAATTCAATAGATTTTTCCCTGCTCAAGTTTTTAAGATGGACTTCATATCTTACCCTACCATAGAGTGGAGAACTGGGATCATGCATTCTCAAGAATCTGTACATTAGACCTATTTTTGACCCTGATAAAACTATTGATATGTTTCTTAAATTATCGTAAGCGTAGGCTATTATGGGTAATAAGTTTATTCCTTTCAGCCTTATAAGTTCCTGTGCTTCGTCAAGAGCGAGCACAAATACTGTACTATGTTCTTTTGCCCAATCGTTAATATTAGCTAAGATGTCGCTTAAGAGCATTTTATTCTCTCTAATATTGAGTTTAATGGAAAAACCAGCTACCGTAACACCTCTAATTCCTCTTAGAAGCTCTAGGAGCCCCCTATGAAAACCCAAGAGTCTTCTTAGTTCCCTTTCTAAAACATTTGTAAAGTCTTGCCTCCTTATGTAAGCGTCACCTTCGAAAACGCGGCAATCTATCATAATGTAAGGTAAATTTGCTTCATTTAGCGCTACTTTGAGTAAAGATGTTTTACCTGTTCTTCTAAGCCCCAGAACCAAGATTAACGGTTTAACTTCAACCATGTAGTTGATCAATTCTTTAAGCTCATGTTCTCTATCATAAAAGTCCTCAATTTTCTCCTTAGGTCTAGGGTCAAAGTATGGCATAACTTCTACCCCTAGAACCTACTTCTACCTCTAGAAGTAATAAGTATTACCTTAACGCTTTAACTTATATTGTTTTAGCTGCATGTAGCGCCTTAATTAGACCCCTTCTATCTTTTGGACATGAAACTATAATGCCATTAACTAAATGTTTAATCTTAGTGAGGAACAATTCTAACCTATCTAAGGTAACGTATGGTTGACCTATCTTAGAAAGCAAATCAATATTCCTTTCAGTAGCAACTATTACGTAAGGATATAGCTTCTTACCTAAACTCTTGGCTTTCTCCGAAACTTTAGCGAACTTATCTAGGTTCTCCTCTGAAAAATCTAAGCATAAGGTAGAAGTCGAAATCTCTCTCAAGTCTCTCATAAATTTTCTCTAAAGGAAACCTTAAACTCAAAATAGCGCCTATTTTAAGCCTTCTAACACCATAATCTCTATCAAGCTTTAAAGCTTCTTCAGAGGCCAAGTAGCTTACGGGTTTACCTACCTTAGGAGGGTCACCTATAGTAACAAGTAACCTGCCTATACCAAGAGACTGAGCCGCATAAGCTAAAGACAAGAAACCCAAGTGATTTACATCAGCAAGCCTAACATGAGCAATAGCGTCAACATTAAAAACATTAACCAATATTGAGGCTAAAGCAACAGAATTAACTGAAGGATATCTGAGAGAAGACTCAGAAATATCAACACCATCGGCACAGCCACTAATACTTTCAATAAATTTCCTAAGATAAGCTATGTTCTTCTTCACCCCTAAAAATAAGTTCAACATAAACTCTCATTTAAACACCTCTACTGTAGATGACTTTAAGAATAATAGAAAATAAGGTAATGTTAAAAAATTACTTCCTTCGCCTTAAAATAACCATCGTTACAGCTACAGTAGCTATTAGCATAGGCACTATATACGTTTCAGGTATGGGTTCCGGTGGACCTCAGTAGGTGTAGCAATGTGCGTCCATGCAGGGTCTACGGAAGCAGAAACTACAGAACCTGTTATATCAGTTATTGCAGGGTCTAGATCGCTAATACCTGTGTGAGTTGTAGTGTCTTCGATGTCTATAGTGAACCGTGATTTACCTATAAGTTCTGTTACGTCACTAACACTAGCATTAGGATATGCTGCATCAGTCCACACAAGATTTCCTGTGTACGTTCCTACTTCGGCATAAACCAGTAGATCATAATACTGTACTGCAACAGCATCAGGATCGTCACTGAACGATACTGTTAACCCTCCAGCAACTATAGCTCCGCTTTCTACGTCGATCGCGCTTCCGGTATCGTTATAGCTACCACCAATAGACCTAAAGTATAAAACGTTTCCGGAAACATCGAGTTTAGCTAGTAGCATATCTTTTTCTCTAAATAAACCTAGTTCTGTAGTGTTTGTTGTTCCAGCAACGTAAATGTAATTTCCGCTTACCTTAACTTTAAATGCAGAGTCTGCGGAAAGTGTTCCGAAAACTACAATCCAGTTTAATATGCCATCAGGTGTTCCCTCCGCAATAAAGCCGTTACCGTTAGATTCTGTGCTTTTCGTGACACCAACAATCACTATGTCCCCATTGTCTAGTAGATCAATATCGTTAGCGTAGTCTTCGCGTGTCCAGGGGGTTATTTCTCTAACCCACTCTAAAGTCACAGTACCTGTATTCGGGTCTTCAACAAGCTTCGCAACATAGAGGTTTCCATTAGCATCTACGAGGAGGCTTTTACCTGCAATGTAGAGTATGTTGTGTGTTCCATTGTATGTTATGGCGAGTTCGTTAGCTATTATGCCATTAATGCTCTTAGACCATATAACATTAGTTAGATCTGATGCGTTTAATTTAAGCACTATAGCAGCGTATGGGGACATTAAGTAGCCTACAGCATATATGTAACCGTCAAATAGTTGTACATCCTTCATGTATCCATGATGTCCAGCAATATTCAATATAATCATTTGTTCTAATCCGCCGCTATAATTCATTCTCGCAAGCATAGCATGGTATAGGTTGTCAGTTTTAGACCATATTGTTCCTACCGTGTAGATTTTGTTTCCAGGATCTACGTAGATCCTATGAAACCATGTATGAGTGTAATCAGTAGTGTATCTATAGTATTTAGACCATTTGATACCACCCGTGGAGTCCAGCATTAACAACCATCCTTCATATCCTTCAATTCTCGATATGTAGTATGAGTACCCTGAAACTAGGATTTCCCATGTATTTGGGTTTATGTATATGTCCTTTACATAGTCCCTATATATGAAACCCACATTGATAATCTATACTCCTTCTGGGGAAGCTTTTACAACACTAATAGCTACTTGTAGAGCCAGGAGAAGACATAATATGGCTATGTAGTGTTTTCCCACATTTCCCCACCTAAACACTGTTTAGGCAAGGATTTAGGAAACGAAATATACTGAATACATATTTGCAAATTCCATAATAAGTACTTTATCCTCCAATATGAGAAACCTAACTCCCAACGTAAATTATCCAAAGTTCTCTAGTGTTATCTCCTCTAACATGGTAAAGTTTACCTTGATAATATACTATCCTATTACCGGGAGATAATGGCATGTAAGGTATCTGAGTTTCATAAGGATACCATTTAAGCTCATTTAAGTCAAAATAGTGTAAACCTCCACCTTTACCTAAAAGCCATAGTTTATTAGCTCCATAGGCAAAACCTACAGAATATGGTGTTGGAACATCCTCTAACCGGACCCAGCTACCTGCACCTTTCAAGAACTCCGTAATGTTTCCCTTGTAAAAGCTTACTGTGGAGTCTCCGGGTATTAAGTATACTATGTCTCCAACTATTACTGCAACGCTGTAATTTCCGCAGTCCTTACTTATTTCCTTCAACGTAAACCATTTACTTGTTGTAATATCATAGTACCATAAGTACCACGAACCAGCACTGTTTTCAGCTACTAAGAACAAATATTCCGGGTATTTCTCTGTGAAGAGAAGTGACATACCAGGAGTAATAATGAATTTATCATTTACAGTACTTGCAGCTAAGCTTTCCCACCTCTCATTAACTACATCATAATAGGCTATGCTATCTGTATTGTTAATTATCCATATTCTACCTCTAACCTTATCATAGCATGAAACAGCATACTCTGCTTCAAACTTGGAATAAGTTACCGTACTATTCCATATTCCGCTCGCAATATCGTAAAGCAAGATCTTTACTGATCCATTATTATACATTATGGGTACGTATATTATTACATCTCTAAGATATGTTACTGTAACATTAACGTACTCTACATATTCTCTAAATGAAGCACCATAACCAGAAACTACGCTTATATTTACAATACCATTACTAATATATTCCCTTAATTCTAGATCTTCATAAGTTAAAGTAAAGCAATAGCTTTCCTCGTCCGGCCCATAATATGTTTCTTCAAAAACTTTTGACCATACCTTCTCTTCGAAATTCCACATATAAACATCAAAACCTAGGCCAATACCTGTAACTATGTCATACTTGAGAGTAAGTGTAATGTTAAAGCTTATAACAGGTTCCTTAAGACCTGAAAAGGCAATATTCGCTCTTGAACCATAACGCCCTTCCTCAGCACCAATAACGTACTCTGGTTCTGAATCAACCCATTCATAACCATAAACTAAACCCGGTTCTATTGCAATAAAACCACCCCACTCATAAGTATGAGGGCCATTGAAGGCCGGAGTTTCCTGCAGAGCATAATCGAAATATGCTAAACCAACATTTCTAAGTCTCTCATGGCAGTTATCAGATTCTGCCTCTGTCTGAATTTTAAACACTACGATAGGCGTTGAAGTAAATGAAACATTAAAGTAGTATCTTCTCCAGTAATTCGGATCTATATCCCATGGAGGATAATAGTTGTCAATATACCAGTAGTATCTATCAGGGTAGATCCTTGCAACTTCGAATTTTAATCCGTTAATTGTAATTCCAGACGCATAATACACTCTGACCCAATAGAACCAGCTTGGAGAATACCAGAAAACATGCTTGTACTCCTCCCATGGAACAGCAATATAACCTATGGTTTCAAAAGCATGGCTTGTATCTGATTGTTCCTCCACTTTAACCTCAAAACTACTACTTGTTGGATTATTCTGCCTTGTGTGTGCTCCTCCTTCAGAACTTCTGCTAGGGCCTCCCTCATTATAACTGTTAATGTAGGTTATTATAACTGGCACGTTTTTGAAACTGTACTGTAGGTTTACTGTAGCGTATGTTGAGTCAGCAGTTACTGTTCCTACCTCCCATACTCTACCTCCAATAACCCATATTCCGGGCTTTAGTGCTATCCACCCTATAGTTTCAACGTAATGTGGTCCACTGTCATTCGGGTATTCTTCAAGCCTTATTGTGAAGTACGTTCTTGTTCTTTCTAGAACTCTTGAAACAACGGTGTCTCCTTCGTTAAATGTCATTATTGATGCGAAAATTAGTGGTGGTTCATCATACACTCCTTGGAAATATATTGTTGCAGTGTTTTCATCTGTATTTACTGTTCCTGCTTCACCTATTAATGTGAAAACGTTTTCTACAGTCGCGTATGATGGTAAGTTAGCATTTGGATTGTAGTAGTACATGTATATTTTTACTTGCCCGTTAGCTGGTATTTCAGGTATTTTAGCCCATATAGTGGCCTTCTCACGTACGCTATCCCATTTCTCGATATAGAAAGGTATTTCTGTAATTCCATCGTCTAGTGTAAATCTTATATCTGAACCATCGGGTTTAGCTTTGTTAAAGTCAAAGTTTGATGAGTTTAACTCGATTTTCACAGGGAAGTCTGTTAACGTTTTCCCGCTACGTTCCACTATGATTATTGGTTTTCTATAGCCCCAAGCGCCTACACCAGGTTCTTCGAGCCAATTACTATCCCTAACTGCAGAGTCTACGATATAATAGTCATTGTCATCATATTTTACACTTTCATTGCTACCACTTACGTAAGTTCCTTCAACAGTAAATACAATGGCATCGTTGTAAGCATCATAAGCTAATTTGTAACCTAATCCTGCCTCAGTGTATTCAGGAACTGCTTCTGGAACGTACTCTACTCTATAGTTAACTGTAGGTGCTACAGCTACTTGAGGAATATACTGTGATGCAGACATTCCAGCTACGGTTCCTGTTGAAGACGTAGAGTAGGTTATTGAAACAGGTTTCCTATCTCCGACGAAAAGCTTTAGTTCAAGAGTTTCTCCAGGTGATAACCATTGGGGGAGTTCATTAACATTTCTAGAAGAACCAGATCCTACAATCTTAAATGATACGATGCTTACATCACTAGGTTGTAAATTACTGTAAACATTGTTTTTCAAACACGTATAATTCTTATCATTATAGTATATTACTATGCCAGTAATAGCTACTGGTTCTTTATAATTATTTGTTATGTTTAATAGCAGTGTAGAAGATGATTCTTCGAAGAACCAGTAACCTGTAACAGATTTAGATATTGCAATGCTTTCCCTTTCTACTTCAGCTTGTTTTTCCTGTATTTCTCTTAATCTTCCTTGGCTTAGGATGTTATATTCTATTATTGTAAATGCTATTATTATTGCGCCTATTATGAAAAGTATTGCTATTATTGATCCTACTGCTTTACGCAACTTCGCCCCAAGCTTCAACATATCCTCCACCATAAACTACTCTAACAAGTATTATGGAGTTAGGCTGTAGGGTTATGGGACTTGGTATTTCTAATTCCACTATTTCTAATGGTTTACAGTTTCTTGGTGGATTATAGTTTACAGCCAAGGTGTTATTCACATATACTGCGTATATTCTTACAGGGTTAGGACCTATGGCTAAAACTACTTTCACTCTATCAGTTTTAGAAGACCCTACCGCTAGAAGGATAGCTACTTGTTCCTTGGCTTTAATTTCTTCTTCAAGTATTTGCTGCTCTGTTCTTTGCTGGTGAAATGTTGTCCTATAGTATAGGTAAAGGTAGAGAGCAGTGCCTATAGATACTATTATTAGTAGGAGAAGCATTGATGCAACTATTTCACTAACAGCTTTCCTCATTTTAATTAGCATACGTTCTTCACTTCAAAAACTATAATATGGTTTTTCAAGTTTTAAGCTTTAGTACTACAAGCGTTCACGCATTATCCCTTGTTCCTACATGGACAGATTTTACCTTTATTACGGGGAAAATTAATAAATAAAAGTCATAGTATTATAATATCAAAATTAGGCGGGTTAGATTATGGATAAGAGAATGAAAATCAAAATATCGCTAATAATAGTAGCGACGTTGGCATTACTATTAGTAAATGCTGCGGTATTCGCATACTATCCTGTAGCAGTAACCGTCACTGGTGTTCAGCCGGTAGTTTTCATAGCTGGAGATAATGCTGGAGAACCGGATTTAGGCGATGGAAACACTATAGTTGTTACCCTAGGTGCAAACGGTGCATCGGCATCGATAACTGTGCATCCAACATATCAGACAACATACTATAAGGATGTTTTGAGGCTTCAAAATCAGGATAGCGAGAAATCATATTATGTGGCGATAAGGGTAAATGACCCAGCCGAATTGGAAGGTGCTTCTACAGCAACACTACGAATATACGACTCCACAGGCAAGTTCATAGATGCAGTCGACTTAACAACTACAGGGACAACAGACTGGATTGCAGTGTTAAACGCAGAGGACTATCTAAGATTCGACCTTAAATTCTACATTGAGGAGGGAACATCGCTGCCCAGTAGTGAAACCATAGGGTTCGAGGTAATTTATAGTTCACAAAATGTAGAGTCAGCGCCTTAGGTTTAAAACATGGCGTCGAAGATTAGGGATAAGACGATAACTGTTGTTTTTTCCTTAGCGCCTTTAATTTTCTTACTCCTCTTTATAATTCCTACTTATGCCTCAGTTTACGTTTATACTCCTATATTAGCCTCTTTAAACCCTATAGCTCCGCCTGTATGGTTTAGCGATCCCGGGGAAGATCAAGTTACTGTGGTTTTGGGAGCAAATAGAACATCAGCCTCTGTTACGATTAAGGCTTTAACCACAAACCTAGAATTAACTTTTAACAGCGACTTCTACATGGGACCTGATGGATGGTACTTTGTGCCTGGAACATACCTCACCAATGCTTATTGGTTACCAAGCTATCAAGAGGCATCAGGTGTGGTCGAAATTTATGGTACAATCCCCGGGTTCAGAGCTGATGCTGCCGCATTGCTTCAAAACGTAACCATACCTTCAACCTCCTTAACGTCGTTAACTGAAAAAATAATTTACTACTATCCACCTAGGCTCTTCTCCGGATGCCTTATTCTAGGCGGGCTCTATGATTGGGAGACAGGTTCATGGGCGTTTAGAGACGCTATTAGCTGCAATGAAAATGTATGGTCTGAAGCTATTTTCAACATAGACCCATCAGCTGTTGAACCTGGGAAAACTTACGGTCTAATAGCTGGGGTCATGCTATACAATAACTTTATTCTTCCGCAAACATATTATGTGTACTATGATAAAGTTGAGTTGGTAGCTCAAACATTAAACCCCGCATATAGTGGTAACTGGCTCTTATGTTATAGTAATGGAGGTAACTATAGAGGTAAGCTTATTATAAAAGATAGTTCGTTTTCAGGCAAAATAAATGCTACAATATGGCTTGTTTCATTTGAAGGCAGCGAATCATCACATATAGTAATTACGAATTCTCAGATAGTAATAGATGAAACATCTGAAATACTGTTCACACGGCCCCCATCAGGGTATAGCTCCCTCTATCTTAAAATAGATACTTCAGTAGAGCCTGGTAGTTCCGGTTTCTTAAGCCTTAAGTTTAAGTTTGAAACTGGAGGTGTAGAAGCAGAGTACCCATTAACATTGTTTATTCATGATCCAGAGAAGAGTAAAGAAGAGACAGTAAACGTGAAGTTTCATAGGAAAATACCTGTATGTAAAGTTAGGCTTGAAAATCTCTTATTAGGTTTAGGGGAAGTAGTTGAAAATTAAAAGGAAGTATGTGCAAACTGCAGTTTATGCTATATTTATTTTACTTTTGATTATAGCAGGTTTGGGTAGAGTAGTTTCCCTACCCGTATTTCTGTTTATAGTTTCAGGAAAATCTATGCTGCCTACACTACATCCTGGCGATGTCGTTATAGCTATCAGGGGGCCATTCGGTAAAGGAGATATAATTGTTTGGTGTTCAACGCCAATATATTGTGTTGCACATAGGGTCCAGAAACTAGGTAATGGTTTTGTTATTACTAAAGGTGACGCTAACCCTTTAGAGGATCCTCCAATACCTACGAGTATGGTTATGTACAAAGTTATAGGTAAAATACCAAATTATTTGTGGCTAACCCCTTTGCTATCTCTTCTAATTTATCTAAGCTACAAGAGAATATATGCCATATTTATATTGAAACCTAAGGTAGTGAAGAAAGAAAAAGTGCTCAGGTTAACAACCACCGTTATTGCACTATTTATTTTATTTAATGTTTCGGCGCTTTTACTTACACCGCTACCAGCTGGCATAGCAAGGTATTATATTCCTAAACCTAACGTTGAACTTAAGACTATAACGCCTATAGAATATGGGGTATTAATGGTCTACAATATTAGATTTACTAGAATAGTAAATGTAAATAAGTGCGTAACTTATCTACTAAATGAAACGTATTATTGCACTTATTGGAAAATAAGAAACAATACATTAAGTCTCCGCATTCCCGAAGAAGCGTATCAATATGCTTACCTGAAGGGAGCTAATCGCCTAAGCATTATGGTCAACGTTTCCTTAGAGAATGGGTGGTTTACAGGTAATTATACAATACCTTTAACATGGAGGAAACTTGAAATTAGTTTAAATAGAACACTTATTGAAGTATCTAATTCAAACCCTATACCCTTCAACATGTCCGTCAGAATATTGTACATAAACTACAGTAGTACTGGTAAGCCTAAACTCGTTATGGTTCAGAACTTAGGTTCAATAATTATAAAACCGTACTCTACATGGTCTTATGCTGTCACAGAAAAATCTGCCTATGCTTACGTTGAACTGGAATATGTGTTTAGAGGTGAGAAAGTTTTTGAGAGAAAGAAAATTGTTTTCGAAAAAGTCTAAGAGACTTACATTACTTGCATCTCTCGTAGGATTAATAGCAGGTTTTCTCTCGTTTTTAGCTACGATACTGCCTGCATATGAGGTATCGGGAGTTATACGCGGTATTTTTGCTCTTAGCTGGTATTATGTTGTTGCTTTCAACAACAGAATTTTCCTGAACGTGCTAGATACCATTTCATTCTTAACCGTTATAGTCAACGTTGCAAACTTTTTCGTAATTGCTTCCTCAATACTTGCAATAGTGCTTACTCTAAAAGGGAAAGAAAATGGGCTGATATTTGAACTGCTTTTCTCCTCATCACTTGTCTATATAATGTATTCGGGTCTTCTTTTAGGGATATTTAGGGTTATGAGTAGGGAAGTACTATCGTTAGCTGGGGTTTATAGTGAGGTTACAAGTGCTGGACTACTATTTAGTGGTAGAGCACATATACATGAGACCTTGTTTTCTAAGATACTTTTCCCTATAATACCATTACCATTAATAGTTGGTTTTACCTACCTAACCTTATCTTCAATATTAATGATTCGATACTTAAAGTTTAGTTCATAGTTTAATGTAAAATTTAATGTAAAAATGGTTAATTATGTTTTAACTTTTAATATCCCATTTTATCCCTATTATTTCCTCTTCCTTCCATAGGAATCGCTGCCAGTATTCTTTGGCTGCTTCTATGCCCTCCTTTGACAGTTTCTCATACCATTTCTCTGCTCCATACTCTTTAGCTGCTAATGTGAAGTAGTCTATTACTCTTTTGCTTTCCCAGAATACCGGTTTATAACCTGCTTTCTTGTCGTATTCTACTATTTTCCTTAGAAGTTCTCTGTTATGTTCGTCCATGTTTACCTCTATTCCATACGCTTCTTCTATTAATTTTGGAATTATCTTCTCGCCCCATCCTCTATGGAACCTGCATAAACCTCCTTCTTCAGAATATAGTTCCTTTATCGCTCTACCTAAGGCTTTAACTGCTAGGTCTTCGGGTTCTAAGAATATTCCATGATAGTATGTTAGATATTTCCCTATTATTGGTAATGGCATAATATTTCCGGGTCCCCAATACATTGCTGGTGTTAAGCTTCCATCAGGTCCGAACGGTACATAAACTGCTAAGTCTTCAAATAAGATGTTTTCTTTCTTAACGTTTTCTTCAAATATTTCATCTAATTTTTTAGCTGCTCTCCTTACGCCTTCACCGATAACTTCGTATATTTCTCCTTCACCAAATGCTAGTTTCCAAGCTATGGTTTTAACTAGTTCTGCATTGTGTTGGGAAAGTTCTTTAACTTTGTTTAAATCAAAGTATAGTTTATGGTCGAAGTACGGTTTACTCTTTAACCCTAATTCTTCTGGAGGTATTAGGTTTCTGTGGATTGCCTCTAAAATCCATGAAACAGTGTTTCCAAATTCTATTGCATCATATCCCATAGCATCTACAATATCAACAACTTCTACGGCAACATCTAAGTCTAATATTCCAGCATTGGCTGTACTTGCACAATATGGTTCATAGTCTATCTTATATCCTTTATACATTTTCTTACAAACCGCAACACACGGTTCATCGCATGTTCTCCAAAGCCTCTTAGCAATGGTCAACTTGTTAAACGGTTTAACATAAACCTCATTAATAACTTCTTTAAAGAACTTCCTCCTCTCCTTCTCATCCCAGTAAATGTATGACCAGTTAAACGTCGGGTTTAAGCCGTTATAATATGCATAGTTATTTCCAAAGGTACCTCCGGATTTCGTTTTGGGGTCGTATCTATACTTTACTGTAGCGTTCATTAGCACTGTGTTCATAGGGTTACCTAATAGTTTCTGAAATACATTGTTGAGTACTTTGAAGTTTGAAAGGTCTGTTTTAGGAAACTTGGGTTTTCTAATGTAATTTCCTCCATAAACTATAGCTGCAACCTTATGTGCTCTATAAAGTACAGATCCTGGCCCTCCTCTTGCAGAATACTCTACAGATTTTCCTTTGAAATTAAAGTCTCTTGAAGCATAGGATACTAGTGCACCATTTCTCGTATATACTGATGCAGGTCCTACGGTTATTACTTTTACAGGTACTTTGCCGTAGAAGTCGCCATAATTATCTGCAATATAATGGGCTAATGCGAAAGCACCATAAGCCTCTTTGTATTTCTTAAAAATTTCCGTTAACTTTTCCTCTGTTAAATGTTCAAAATGAACCCTGATTTCTCCTGAAGGCTTAGATTTCATGAGAATTATTGTTGGCTCCTTAGCTTTACCCTCTATTGCAGCATAATCTACACCTAAGTATCTGAAAACATACGCTGCACCACCCATGCTTGAGAGGAAGAATCCTCCCCACAGAGGTGATCTAAAGGTAAATACTAGTCTCCTAGTTCCTGAGATTTCGCTCCAGCTTAGGAGACCTGCACCAAAACATAGCACATTATGCTCATCGAATATAGGGTACTGGTAACTCCTGTATTTTTCAAGGTGACAGTATAGTCCCCAGCTTATTGGCCCCAATATTTCGTCTTTTGTTTCCTCAATATGAAATGTTTCTTTCGAAACATTAATTATTAATGCTTTACCTACCATGGTGTTGACCTTCAAAACTTCTTTATGCTACTTTTATAGTGAGGCTTTATTATGTTTTTCCGAAAAAGACTAAGTAAGTTTAACTTTAGGTTACCGTAGATACTTTAGTGGAGTCGTCTATGATTGGTCGAAAAACTCTAATCTACTTTTTAACTACAATATTAATTCTGGCGTTAATATTGACATACATTACTCTTCTCAAAAAACCTACCGAAACTACAATGCAAGTAGAAGCAACCTATCCCCTTAAACCTATACCCTACGTTGAAATTTACGTGCTAAATGATAACTACGAGTATGATGATTTTCTTAGCGACTGGGGTGTTTCATTTCTCGTTAGAACACCTAACAACACTTTCCTATTTGACACCGGTCCAAGCGCTTACACCTTACTTTATAATGCTGAAAAATTGGGTCTAAATCTAAGTAATGTAGAATTCATAGTTATCTCTCATAGTCACGGAGACCATACAGGAGGCTTAGAGGGATTAGGATGGATGCTTAAAGGGAGGAAAGTTTACATACCTTCAGGTGCGGGTTATGGTTTATCTTCATGGATAGAGAATTTAGGTTTTGAAGTAGTTAAAGTTCATGAAACTACGGTTATTGCTTCAGGGATTGCTATTATTGGAGAATTGTATGGTCCACCTTGGGAACAAGCTCTCGCCATTTACGTTGAAAATAAAGGGCTTATTATACTTACTGGCTGTAGTCATCCAGGTGTTGAAAATATTGTTGAAAAAGCTACTAAAGAATTAAACATTAAACCGTACTTGGTGATTGGAGGTTTTCACCTAGCCGGAGCTTCAGAAAGCAGGATAAGAAACACTATAAGTAAGCTGCTGGCTTTAGGGGTTAAGAAGATATGTCCAATACATTGTAGTGGAGATAGAATTAGAGAAATTCTAGCTAACAAATATCCTGAGGTTTATGGAGGTGGGCATGTAGGTTTAATATTGAAGATAGGTAAAGAAGAATAGGGTGAAGTTACGAAGTATATTCTTTAAGAGCTTCTTCTACAAGTTGCGCGTAAGCTAGCCCAGGCC
>QMRV01000052.1 GCA_003649445.1 Thermoprotei archaeon
AAAACAAGTCTAAGCTCCTTTAATTACAACAAAGAATGGAACGTATGGGTAGGAATATTAAAGTCGATTAAACAGTAATCTCTTCAATAGAATCAAAGGATTTAACTAGAAATACTTTCAGTTTATTTAGCTTCAAAAACTGCTTAAGCTCTATGTAAAATCTCTTTTCTTCACTTTCTTTAATTAAAGCCCCTGCAGCTACCGCGTGTCCTCCACCTCCCATTTTCTTAGCTATTACTGAGCAGTCGTACTTTCCTTTAGACCCGAAGTGGAGCTTAAGTCGACCTCTTTTCTCGGGGACTATTATGCATGTAAACATCGCTCCTCTTTTCTCAAGCTCTATTGATAGAGCCCTGCCGTGAATATCTAGCTTACTGCATATTCTCACAACCATTACTAGCTCGACGCGAATCCTATCAGCCAACTTAATGGTGTTTTCTCTCGTTTCTCTATGTCTCTCAATCCATTTCCTTACTTCACTTAACTTCAGTACTTCAAGACCCTGTTTAGCCAAGTTTTTAACTAAAAATATTTTCCCCCGATAGTCTGATCCCTTAACTGCATCATTTAGATCCCATGCTTCTTGAGAAACAATATTTGCTGTGTCTGCTTCAACAGCTATTTCGACAAGCTTTTTTACTAAAGGGTTTTCCTCAAGACCCATTGCCTTAGCCATTAAGACAGCTGCAGCAGGAGCCTCTGGGTCGTGGTAAACTATTTTCGCTCTAGGAATATTCGACTTATGGTGATCAACATAGACAACTGTTTTAGGAGGACACGGCAAGTCTGCGACAATATCCCATTTCACATACTTCATCCACCCGACTTTAAGGGGATAGTGTTCTAGCTCTCTAGGCCTCGCTAAAACTACTACAGCATCAGGGTGCTTAATGTAAGCTATAGTCGCCGAAACTATGCCGTCGACATCTTCCTCATGCGAAAGAATAAGAGGTTTTCGAAACAGCTTAGCGTAAATAACATCAATTAGCCTCACATGGTTTAAAAGAAGAGAAATATAAAAATTAAACTGAGAAAAATTTATGTTAAATTTTATTCTTTAATTACCTCTCTTCCCTGGTCAGTAATGATATATTTGCCTTTCTCTGGTCTCTCAACGTATCCTGCTCTTACTAGAGCTCTCATTTTGCCTATTACGCTCTTAACTGGTACGCCAGATTTCTCTGCGATCTGCTTACAGGTTGCTGGCTCAGTGAATTCTGCAAGAGCTTTTAAGATTTTAATACCCTTTTCATCTAATACCTGAGATTTTGCACACACCATCAATAAGTACTTTAAAACTCTAGGATTTAAATCTATCGTTTATTCTCATGTAGAGATATTTATATTAATCATCAATAACAGAGATATATCCTTTTGAAATTTCATTACACCATAGTTTAATGGGAAATGCAGATAAATACTCTTATTTTTCAGGCGGTTAAACCTTTATCCTGTTTCCCGCCGATACCTTGTGTTTAGCAGATTAGAGGCTGCGGCTGAACTTATAGCTAAATCGCGCTACACAGTAGTCTTTACTGGAGCAGGAATCTCCGCTGAGAGCGGTATACCAGTGTTCCGCGGCAAAAACGGTCTCTGGCGCAAGTACCGCGCAGAAGAACTCGCTACACCTCAGGCTTTCACAAGAAACCCTAGCTTAGTATGGGAATGGTATAAGTGGCGCATGAGTATTGTTTTTCGCGCAAAACCTAATCCAGCTCATTTAGCTATAGCCGAGTTAGAGAAAAGGGGCTTAGTAAAGGCAGTTATTACTCAAAATGTTGACGGCTTGCACCAGGCAGCGGGTTCTTGCACAGTCATTGAGCTCCACGGAAACCTTCGTAGAGCTAGGTGCACTAACTGCAACTTTAAGCAGGAATTCAAAGACGTCCCCCGCGACCCTCTGCCTAAGTGCCCTAAGTGCGGGAGTTTACTGAGACCTGACGTTGTCTGGTTCGGTGAACCTCTGCCTGAAGACGCTTGGAGAAATGCTGTACACCACGTACTGCTGTGTGACTGCATGATTATTGTGGGTACTAGTGGTGTAGTCTATCCAGCCGCCTATTTACCTTACTTAGCTAAAGAGCACGGGGCTTCGCTAATAGAGGTTAATGTAAGGGAGTCTGCTTTAACTCCTATAGTGGATGTATTTTTAGAAGGAAAAGCTGGCGAGATACTGCCGACTTTAGCTGAAGCTGTGTTAAAAAAGTACTTAATTTTAAATAATTAGGTAATATTTAGTGGACTAATGGATGAACTCTTTGAGCGTAAAGACGAACACATTAAAATTGCCGTAGAGAAGAACGTAGAGCTTGTTGGCGAAAGTCTCTTGGATGACGTATATTTAATCCACTACGCTTGCTCAGAAGTAGCTCCAAGCGAAGTAGACTTATCTACACTATTTTTAGGTCGGCGCTTTAGAGCTCCAATAGTAATTGAAGCCTTAACTGGAGGAACTCCTCTTGGGAAGAAAATCAACGCTATTTTAGCCGATGTAGCCGAAGAGTACGGTGTACCTATTGGTGTTGGCAGCCAGCGAATAGCTATAGAGAAAAGCGAGCTAGAAGACTCCTTTAAAGTAGTTCGCGAAAAAGCACCTAGCGCTTTTATTATCGCAAATATTGGTGCTGCTCAATTGGCTGGCGAAAAAGGCTTCGAGTATGCTTTTAGAGCAGTAGAAATGCTGGACGCCGATGCTCTAGCAGTGCACTTGAATTTACTTCACGAGCTTATTCAAGTTAAAGGAGACTCTAGCTTCAAGGGGCTGCTGGGCAAAATTAAGGTCTTGTCTAAAGAGCTGGGAGTCCCTATTATAGCTAAAGAAGTAGGCTACGGTATAAGCAGAGAAGCAGCACTAGCTTTAAGCGAGGCAGGTGTAAGCGCTATTGATGTAGCGGGCAAGGGAGGTACCTGCTGGAATATAATAGAGTCTATTAGAGCCGAAAAGAGAGGAAACATTCTGAAGAAAAGGCTCGCCGAGTGCTTTAAGGAATGGGGTATGCCTACAGCTATATCGATTTTAGAGATTAGAAGCGTGCTTCCGAAAATTCCTTTAATAGGCTCTGGAGGAGTAAGGTCTGGCTTAGATGTAGCGAAAGTACTTGCTCTTGGAGCAGATTTAGGCGGAATGGCTCTACCGTTTCTCAAGCATGCTTACAGCGGAGGCCTTGAAGCTGTTAAAAATTACTTGGAAATAGTTCTCCTCGAGCTGAGAATAGCTATAGCTTTAACTGGATGCCGCAGTATTAGAGAATTTAGGGAAAAAGAAGTATATGTTGTTTCCGACCGTATTTTAAGCTGGCTTAAACAGCGTGGAATTAGTCTTTAATAGTGACATGAAACCTGCAGTATTTATCTCCCTTCGCTATACACTCTATCTCCTTTGCCTCAACTTTGTCTATGTTTGATACTCCGCAAATAGCCGCAAACCATCCCGCTACCATTCCACGCATGAAATGGCTAGCCGGCCTGCCTTGATTCAAGTATAGTTCGCATTCAAAGTTTCTGTGTACGATACACTCCATTATCCTTTTCTTTAAATCAAGCACTGCTACCTCTACTAAGCCATAGCCTGCTACAGTACAAGTAGCTGAAGCTATTTTTAAAGCTTTATTTATGTCGCCCCCCGCTATTTTCAAATGATTTTGGTACATCTTCTGCCCTACCTGAAATCCCATGAAATACAACAAAACAGAGTACTCTTCACCTATTTTATCTTTAATGTCCTTAAATAAAGCCGTGTAGACAGGTTCTCTCAATATAAGAGCTCTCTCGTTAGCTATCATCGGCGGAAAAGAGTACTGGTCTACTATTACTCCGCTAGCTAGTTGATCTACTACTTTTACATCTTTAACGTAGTCTATTTTCTTAAGCTCTGCTACAACATCGTTTATATCTATTTCTCTGTTAGTTAAATCAACGAATATTATTGTAGAGGCTCCCTTTTCATGAATCGAAGTCCTCAGAAAAACTATAGGTATTTTTCGACTTGAAAATACTTTAGTTGCTTTCTCAAGTAGACCTACGGCTTTTACCGCCTCAGCTGAAAAACTATGTGAAAACCTTTAAGCTTGTGTTCTGGTAGAACAAAGAATCCTCCTACGGGGTAGCAGTAGGTTTCTCTTTGCTCCTCCATACGTATAGTATTGTTAAAAAGAGAAGAATATATTTTTCGAGTGTAGGAGGCACTTCAATAGAATAGAAATGCTACTTTAAGCTGTTTAAAGCCTTCAACGCCTCTTCAACAAGCTTTTCGGCGCACCCTCTTTTTAAAATAGTTACAGGGAACTTTGCTTCATAGCCTCCTTTATCGTATTCTTCTGCTGGAGGAACGTAGCCTAAGTAATCATTTGTGTAAGCGACTACAATTGTATTAGGGAATGGCGACTTCGATTTAAGTTCTAGCCCTATTTTAACGAGAACTTCTCCTGGCAAGAAGACTAGTGCAGTAGACTTAGACAGCTTTAGTGCGTAGACTCTGGCAGAAAGTTTTCCTCCAGTGCCGTATATTTTGGCCATGTAGAGTATTCTTTCTGCCTCAAATAGCTCAAAACAGAGTTTTGCTTCAGCTTCTCTGTCTCCCTTCTTTCTTGCTTCCTCAAGTTTCTCTCTAAGCTCAGATGCCTTTCTCTCAGTTTCCTTTAAGTCAGGGAACTCGGACATATCCAAGTCTACTTTAATAGAGACATAGTCGAAGCAGGGTTCTTCTCTAGCAGCAGCAAGTATTCTTCTAGCTGCTTCATAGGCTAGTATTTTTCCTAGTTTTTCTACGTCTTCAAAAGACCCTATTCTCTTATACACTTCGCCTGGAGCAGAGCCTATAACAGGATTTATGTCTCCACAGCATCCTTGGAGAAAAACAGCGTTTTGGCAGAAAATATGCTCTAAGTTCCTTACAAGGGCTCCAGGGTAATCCGCACTTATAAGTAGATTGCTCGGCCCTAAGACAACTGCATGTGCAGTGACGTTTACAATGAATACGCTTTTGGGAGAAGCTTCTAGTTTAACTACATGGAGACGCGGATCAACAGGTCCTTTCTCGGGGTCTCTTCGGTTAACTACTTGGTCTTGTACGTCTCCTATAGCCCAGTCTACTCCACTAACATCATTTTCATCGAGAATAGCCGCTTTAATGCAGCCAGCAATTTTTTCAGACAAGTCTTTGATAACCTTGTCTGTAAGAACAGGACCTGAATGAGTATGAGAGGCAGTCATAGCTAAGTTTTCTTCACTTAGGCCCGTGTCTTTTATCTTATCTAATACTTTCCTGTAAAGAGGTCTATTAACTCCAATAAGATCATGTGAAACTAAAGCAAAAACTTTCTCTCCTTCCTTAAATACTGTACAGCGAGCATAGAGCTCGTCGTGGACTCCTTTAGAAACATCTTTTCGAGCAGCATAGCCAGCCATAAAGACTCCGATGGGAGGAGTTATTACTACTTTATGGAAACCTATTTTCACGATTCTTCACCGCCTTCTCGGTATTTAATAATTGTGATAAAATATTTATCAACAAAATACTCTACGACAGTAATTAAGGTGTTCTACTCCAAGTCTTCAGTAGTAGAAAACTTATAAAACTGTGTTATATAAAGCATTAATTCTATTAGATAGGAGTACTAACCAAAGCTCTGACAGTATGCGTCTTAAATAGTCATAAGTTACTTTTTACAACAATTTTTTGCAAGACTTCTAACAAGTATTTCAAAAAATTCTTTTCCCAGTACAGTTGAAAGCGCCTCTTTGAAAGTATTATAGTCCTTAAATATTTCATCAATATTATTTATATTGAGTTTAACTTTCAAGTGAAAAAGAATAACATGCTTTAATTCAGGGTCATTCTCAAGCATCTGCAGAAACTTCTCTTTTATTTTAATAAAATTCTGTGAAGCCTCAGTCATTGCTATCACCCAGCCGTAAAAGACTATTAAGAGAGAACAAGCTTTACATAGGCAGAAGACATGTGCAATATGAAATATATGCATACACTTCTACACTTTACACTAGATATATTAAATTTTTGCTTATGTTCCTCTTACTCGCCATAAATTGGAACAAATACAAATTCCTAAGCATAGTACAAATAATAAACTTCTACTAGTTGATATTGACTTAAAAAGAAACAAGCGCTTTTAAAATAGCTTCGCCTACTTCGCGTTCAAGCTTCTTCTTCTCACTAGTTTCTAGTACTTCTCCTCTCAGAAGATCATTTACAACTATTAAAGCAGACGCTGAACGAAAACCTCTGAGCCTCGCTAAAGTAAAGAGAAGAGCACACTCCATTTCAACAGCAATAATTCCTATTTTTCTCCACTTAGTAATGTAGTCTTCTTCCGCGTGAAAAGCATCACTTGACCCAATAATTCCTCTCTTAAAACTTATTTTCTTTTCTTCTAGTTCTTCACATATGGCTTCAGTTAACTTAAAGTCTGGCACGGCTGGAAAACAGGCGTCGCCAATGTACATTCCTATAGTGCCTCCAGGCAAATAAGCTGCTCCCTCAGCTACAACAACACTACCTACTTTCAAATCATCATGAAAGCTTCCACAGGACCCAAGTCTGACAATAGTTTTTGCCCCAAGCATTAAGAGCTCTTCAAAAACAATAGCAGCCGAAGGAGCTCCTATACCGTGAGTAGCTACAGTAACTTCTACTCCCTCGTAGCGTCCCGTATAAGTCAGAAAACCTCTATTTTCGTTAACTAGCTTAGCGTCTTCTAGAAGCTCAGCTAGCACCAGGACTCTACCTGGGTCTCCGCAGCACACGACTTTTTTAGCAATATCTCCGGGTTTAGCTAGAATATGAAATGGCTTTGATGTACAGACATGCTTTATCTCCATCATATGACTTACTGATAAAGCAGAATTAATTAGTTTAAGCTGTCATAGCGCTCGAATACATACTTAGTAAGTTTTATTTCATGTGTATAGAGTAGTAGAAATGTGAGTCTTGTAGATAAACTAAGACTTCTCGAAGCAGTAGTAAGAACTCCTAGATACTTCTTAGCAGGTTATACAGGCGGGAAATTAATTTACTTATCTACAGTAGAAGGAGCTACCGACATATGGGCTCTAGACCTTTCAACTAAACATAGAAGGAGGCTGACTGAAGGAGGAATAGCCGCTATAGCTAAACCTTCTGAAAAAACTCCTCTTGCAATATATACGCGCGACGTAACTAAAGGAGAAGAACAGCACCAAGTTTTTGCAGTACACGTCGACAAGGAAGAGAAGAAACTCTTGTTTGATGCCCCTCCCATGAGGATTTTCGGTATAGCTTTTAATGGAGAAAGAGTAGCGTTTACTGGTGCCACACGCGCCGAAATGGGGCTTTACTTAGGAGACATTAGTGGGAGCTACGAGAAATTAGTAAAACTAGAGTCTCTGGCTATAGTGACAGACGTCAACGAAGAATACATTGTTGGCTACGGCACATTCGCTAAGAACCCTAAGTCAATGGAACTATTTATTTACAGTCTAGAGGAAAACAGGCTTAAAGTATATACGCCCAAGGAAGGCAGTATAAACAAGTCTCCTCGCCTCAATAAGTCGAAAATACTCTTCGAGACAAATGCTTTCGGAGGCAATAAGCTAGCAGTCTACGACATCGAGTCCGACGAGCTGACAAGACCAGAATTCACATACAGCGACTATGCTGAATACTCTCCAACAGAAAACTCTGTTTTCGACTGGACGAAAGACGGCAAAATATGGGTCATCGGCGATAAAAATGGTAGAACAAGAGTATTCATCGATGGCCAAAAAGTGCCCTTACCCGAGGGAACTACTACAAATATCACTATAGTAGGAGACAAAGTCTATGCCTCACATTCTTCACTCACTAAGCCATATCAAATATATGAAGTAGACTTGAAGACAAATAAGGTTAAAGTACTGATTGAAAACGATCTCCCTCCTGAAGTAGAGAAAAAGCTAGGAGAAGTACTCTTCATTAATTACAAGTCGTTCGACGGCCTAGAAATACCAGCATACGTAGTTAAATCAAAAGCAGCGCCCGAGCCAGGGCCGACGATAATATATGTTCACGGAGGCCCCTGGTCGCAGGTAGCCGACTTATGGAATACTATGATCGCGTCACTGGTAGTATGTGGCTACCATGTAGTAGCACCTAACTTCAGGGGCTCAACAGGCTACGGCGAAGATTTCAGAATACTAGATATCGGAGACCCTGGCGGCGGAGATCTTCAAGACGTAATCTACGCTAGAAAATGGGCTTTAGAGAACAAACTAGCCTCGAAGGTAGCGATAATGGGCTATAGCTATGGCGGCTACATGACTTTCTTGGCTACAGCTAAGCACCCAGAGCTGTGGACATGTGGTGTAGCGGGGGCAGGTATAACGGACTGGGAAGAACTCTATGAGCTGAGCGACGCGCTCTTCAAACAGTTCATCAATATTCTCTTCGCAGGACACAGAGACTTATGGAAAGACAGGTCACCGGCAACATATGTGGACCAAGCTAAGACACCTATTTGCATAATCCACCCACAAAACGATACAAGAACCCCACTTAAACCTGTATTAAAGTACGTGCAGAGACTGCTCGAAAATAAGGTAACATTCGAAGTTCATGTAGTGCCGGATATAGGCCACGCTATAAATAAGCTAGAAGACATGCTAAAAATACTACTACCCGCAATACTCTTCCTCGAAAAATATCTCAAAAAAGAATAGCGAGCTCTTAGCAACATTAAGTACTCTTGAATATTAAATTCTTTATCAACATAATACAAAAATATAAGTTAAAATTTCCTGACATTATATCTGTCTGACATCTTTTTGGAGATTCAATTTAATTCAAAAAATCTTAGACAAATATTTTTGTTATCATTCAAAATATACTTAAAATATGAAATAATTTGTTGCATTAACATGCTCTATTCATATTATTTACGAAGTATTGCTCTTAAGTAAAATACTTGATTTAATTTTAAAAATCAAATCTGAGCAACTATTTTCATACACTACACTTCTTGACTATAGCCATATTGTATAATATTCCTAGTAAACTTTAAAAATAACGTAATAATATTGGCGTAATCTTTTTATATCCAACTGAACTAATAATTATAGAAAAGGGAAAAATATGGCAGATCCCCTATTGCTAGCTAAACTTAGGATGAGTCTAAGAAGAAGTCATATAAGGAGGAAAATTTTAGAATATCTATTAGCTAAATATCCTGAATATGCATATATATGAAATATCAAGGAAAATAAATATAAAACCTGATTATATTAAAGAAGCTTTGGAAGGAGGAAAATACTTCAGTAAAGATCTCTCACTTACTGCATTAAATGTAGTAGAGAAAAAGAAAGTTGGAAAAATACTAGTCTATAGAGTAAATCCTACTCTTATTAAGGCATTAAAAGAAGAGGTTAATGAACTATGAAAAGGACTGTAGTCTCTGTAAGAGGTATTTCAAAGTCATACAAAATTATGATAGAAAGAAAAGAGGTAATTAGGAAAGTTTTAGATAATATATTTTTTGATGTAGAAGAAGGAGAGGTTGTGGGCATATTAGGTCCTAATGGAGCTGGTAAAACTACGCTATTTAAGATCATAAGTGGAGTCTTAAAACCTGATGAAAATGATGTATTTGTATATGGCTACAGTGTTGTAAAAGAGCCCGAAATAGTTAAAAAGTACGTTACCATGATTGGAGGACAAGGCGGCATAGGATTATTTCTTCATTTAAATATAATTGATAATCTTAAATTTTTTGCAAAACTATACGGTATTCCTTCTAATTTGGCTAAAATTAGAATTAAAGAAGCATTAAAGGTACTGAACTTGGAAGAATATAGTGAATTACCTGTACTTTATTTATCTAGTGGCTTAAGACAAAGAACACTATTAGCTAAGGCACTTGTAGTGCGATCTCCAATACTCATATTTGACGAACCTACTTTAGGGGTAGATCCCATAGTAGCAAATCAAATAAGAGAATTTATACGAAATTACTTGTCTTCCGAAGAAAAAGTAACTATTTTATTCTCTTCCCATTATCCAGAAGAAATAGAGTTACTGTGTGATAGAGTAATTATTCTTCATAATGGCAAAGTAATATTCTCTGAATACATTCAAAATATAGTAGCAAAAACAAATACAATAAACGTTACAATAGAACTAGCTAAAGAAAACAATATTTCTTGGAGTACGTTATTAGCCAGTATTAAAGAAAGAGGAGTAGAAAATATTATAGTAAATTCAAATAAAAGTATAACAATAACAATTAAATACAGAGTATTTGATAAGGTAATTAAAGAGATTGTAAACACAATTGAAAAGACTTTTAAGTTAAAAATACGTAGTATTAAGGTAAATAAACCTTCTTTAAGAGATATATATTTAAAATTATTAGAAAGTGATAAAAATGATAAAAATTATTAGAACAAGTTTACTGTTAATAAGGATTGATTTTCTTATACAAAGAAAATATAAATTAGAACTAATAACGAGTATTTTATCAAAAATGAGCATCTACATAATCTTCTTACTATTGGCTATTTTTACCGATTACTATACTGGTATGAAATTTTTCTATAGTAAGTTTATCTTAACTGGTATAGTAGTTGATAGTATTCTTTCTTCAGCACTATATACTCCGTCTCTCGTATTTATTCAGGAATATAAAACAGGAAGACTAGACTTAAAAATGATTCTTCCTCTGAGCATTAAAGAGCTTATATATGCTCTTACACTGAAAGGTATGCTTTGGAGTGTCGTAGAAAACTCTATTTTTATAGTTTGTTGGTTTTACTTTCTTATATATACTCTTGAGAAAAATGTAGTCTTATCACTTCACTTTATTATAGTGACTATTTTAGCTTTATATTCTTGTTTAGAACTAGGCTTTTTATGTTTAGGCATTACCCTTAGTCTAGAAATTAGAGGTTTTAATCCTATGGTATTACTTATCAGAACATTCTTTGTAATAGTTTCAGGAATATACTTCCCGTTAGAAATTTTACCAACATATCTTCGAGTATTTTCTTTAATTTCGCCATACTATTACTTGGCAAATATCATAAGAGGAATAAAGATGAATGTAAGCCACTTAATGATTATGATAATAACGGCTATTCTCTATGCAATAATTGGTTCTTTTTCACTAAATACTGGTATAAAGAATATGATTCGTAAAGGGCTGTGGCAGAGGTGGTTGTGATTAGAAGAAAAGTTATAGAAGTTTATAATATTTCAAAGAAATTTAGAAAAAGCCCAAAATTAGAGCCCTCTGTTATCTTAGGAAGAGGACATTGGATCGTAGCTCTAATAAATGCTATCAAGGAAAAGAACTATGAGTATGTAACTGTATTAAACAAGGTATCATTAACTGCGCATGAAAATGAAATTTTAGGAATAGTAGGTCCTAATGGAGCTGGCAAAACTACATTATTTAAAATACTATCTGGCATGCTCTTTCCCGATGAAGGTTATGGAAATATATTGGGGCTAGACCTAGTAAAAGATTTTCAAGAAATTAAAAGAGTAGTTAATATTATAGGTACATGTGAATGGCTAACATTTTATGAAGATTTAAGTGTAAAAGAAAATTTAGAATTTATTCAAAAAATATATACTTTCTCTGGAATAAAGCCCATAAGAGATGTGGATAGCGTTCTAGAAATACTTAATCTAAAAGAAAGAATTAGTGAAAAAGTCAGAAAACTATCTTCTGGCATGAGACAAAAATTGGCGCTCGCTAAGTGCTTAATAATATATACACCTGTTATACTGCTAGATGAGCCTTTTAGAGGACTAGATATTCTATCTGTAAAAGAGTTAAAAGAAATAATAAAAAATACTTTAAGTAAGGAAGATAATGAAACTATATTAATAAGTTCGCATAAGTTAAGCTATATAGAAGATCTCTGTGAAAGAATACTTATAATGAATAAAGGAAGAATAATATCATCAATTAGTGTTGAAAAAATAAAAGAATTTTCAAAAAAGTTTATGGTTGTAGAGCTAGAAGTATACGGTATTTATAGCGAAATTTTAAATAAGCTTAAAAAGATTTTTGGGCAAAGCATTGTATATGTTTTTTCTTTTAAATATCCATACACAAGAATTGTTTTTAGAGTCCTACTGGCTAGAAAAGAATATAGTATTTCAGAACTCTTAGATAAATTATCCAAGTATAATATCCGCTATCTGTATATTGAAGTTGAAGACCCTGTTCTTGAAGACTATTTTACCTATTTGATCAAAACAGGAATAGGTGAGGAGGAATATGAGGATTATAGAGAGAGTTTTAGTCTTTCTGAAAATTGATTTCCAAAATTGGATTTACACGTTAAGCTCATTAGTAACAATATGCATAGAAGTATTAATCGATAACATTATATTTTTGCTTATACTCCTTAGCTATAAAAATGTTTTATCAATGTATATAGAAAACTATACAAATTATGTGCTTATTGGTCTTTTAGTATACGACATATTAATGACGATTGAAAAAGCTCTTTATAGTGCTCTGCAGAGAGGGTACTGGAACTGCATTTTTGATGCAATCTTATTCGCTCCAAACTCATTTCTGCCCTATGTAATCTCTCATTTAATTGAAAACTTATTACTCTCAACAATTAGAGCTATAATACTTGTATTGAGCTTCTTTCTTCTCTTTGGTTTAACGCTTAAATTTAAAGTAATAGACCTAGTACTGGCATTTTTAGTAACAATTTTATCAATAATTGCGATGGTAGGCTTAGGTCTCATAGAGGCTAGTACTTTTATTCTCACTAATTCAAAAAGAGGGTCTCCTTTGTCTCACCTACTTGACTTTGTTATAAAAATACTGTCTGGAGCTTATATACCTCTTCAACTAATACCAGCTTACATTAGGTTAGTTAGTTATTTTCTTCCGCACACATATATTATCGAATTGTATAGATATATTTTTCTAGGAACATCAATAAACGTGAATCTATTTCTTCAAGTATTAACTGTACAAAGTTTAACATTGATAATATTAGGATATATGCTTTTTAAGTTAGCGCTAAGACGTGCTAGAGAAAATGCAAGCCTTCTTCTATGGATTTGATCAGCTACTTAAAGTCTTTAGGTAGTGAACAGTTCTAGTACATTATCGTTTAATTTATTAATTATAAAGAATATGAGTCTCTCTAAGACGAAGAATCTTGGAAGACTAGCTGTCACTATAAGTAAGCTAAAAAATATGTCAAAGATACCGCTACCAGCGGTATTTTTCACAGAAAGTATCTTTAAGGAAAACTAGTAGTCTCTTAATAGTATTAAATATTTTTTGGGCATATTTATTTCATGAGAATTGGCGCTCAGCTAATTATATGGGGTAGGCGTGTTGAAGAAGACTTAGCGTCAATAGTAAAAACAGTTGCTGAAATAGGCTATGAGGGTATAGAAACATCGCCTAGAGTTCTAGTTAAGTACGGCGACTGGAAAAAACTCCTTAAAGACTACGGTCTTAGCCTCGTAGCCCTCCACATAGGTGTAGGTAATTTAAAGGAAGCAGAAGACGCTTTAAAAATGCTTTCAGAATTTAACGGCTTCTATTTAACGTTCAGCGGGGCAGGCGGCAAAACCAAGACTCAAAAAGAATACCTCGAAAGCTGCCGCTTCTTAAACGAAGTTGGCCGCCTAGCCAAAGACTATAATGTCACAGTATGCTACCACAACCACGATTACGAAATAGTAAACAATGCCTGGGGGCTGAAAATCATCATAGAAAACACTGACCCCGAGTTAGTCAGACTCTGCGTTGATACTTACTGGGTTAAGTGCGGAGGCCTCGAGCCAGTAGATTTCATTAAAACACATTTAGATAGAATAGCTTATCTTCACCTCAAAGACGGTACTGAAGAAGACATGAAGCACCGCAAGTTCAGGGAGCTAGGTAAAGGCTGTATCGATTTCGAGAAAATACTGGAGATCGTTTCAGAGAAACTCGACTGGGTTATTGTCGAGCAAGACCGCAGCGAAAAAGATCCTTCTCAAAGTATGAGAGAGAGCAGGGAGTATTTAAGGCAGCTAGGCTACTGACATATATTAAGCAGCCTCGTTTACAAACACACTCACATTTAATTTATTCTCGCATAAGCTGGAGACACTACTTTAAGCAAAGTACTCTGCAAAAGAAATCTCTAAAGAACCTTATGTTAAGGCTATATATTCTTTAACGCTAAAAATAGTTACCTTTATTTTTAAAATTAATCAAGTATGTAACAGAAGTAATAAATATCTATCTACAAAATTTAATAAAGTTGCTATTATTCAAAAAGTTTAAATGTTTTTGAATTAAATATCTATTAGTGAAAACTGCTATAAGAGTTAAGAACCTAGTAAAAAAGTACTCTCAAGTTACTGCTTTAAAAGGCGTGAGTTTAGAAGTCCGGGAAGGAACTATTTATGGTTTACTGTATCCCAATGGTGCTGGTAAGACTACTACAATTAATATTTTGCAACTCTTCTTAAACCTTCTTCATGTTCGAAAATTGATAGATATTGTGCCTCAGCGCCTTTGCTTAGACTTAAGGCTAACTGGATACAAAAACGTTTATTTTCATGGAAGGCTTAAGGGAGTTCCTTCCTCTATTTTAAAAAAGAGAATAGATGAGTTAGCTGAAGCACTAGATATGAAAAGACACCTGAAGAGAAGAGTTAGAGAGTATAGTGGAGGAATGATTAGAAAAATCCAATTTATGCAAGCTTTAGTAACACGTCCTAAAGTACTGCTACTCGACGAACCTACATTGACTTTAGATCCCGTTTCAAGGAGAATCGTATGGGATCTCTTTAGGAGACTAGTCTTAGAGGAAAAAACAACTATTTTCATGGCTACACA
>QMRV01000053.1 GCA_003649445.1 Thermoprotei archaeon
CATTTAGAAATTTCTCTATCCTCGAAAGTACTTTAGATTCAGTATGTCCAAATAGTTTATTTAAAAGAGTAAAAGATTGAGGATATCTAACTAATGAGTTTCTTAAAGGAATTATAACTTTTTTCAAAGCGTTTTTATAATTTATTCGAGAAAGTGTAATATTTATGTAATTTGTAAGTCCTTGTCGCGCTCTCTGGGCAAGCATAGCTGAAATACCATGTTGTAACTTTAAGTGTAAACTATTTTTGCTAATTTTTAAGCCAGGATGCTCTTCTAAGGAGAGTAATTTTTCTCTCAGATCTTTATTATAGAGATAAAGAGAAGCTATTGGAGACTGCTGAAGAACAATAAAGCCTAAAGAAATATACATGCATTTTTTACTTCTGCCAGCACGCCCTACACGCTGAATCAAGCTTTCAGGATCCCGGGGCAGCTTATGCTGAATAATAATAGCTGCATCACTAATATCAACGCCCAGCTCGAGAGTAGAAGTAGCAATAAGCATGCGAAGATCCCCTCTCATAAAAGCCTCCTCGATCTTAGCACGCTCATCACGATCCAATAATCCATAATGCATACCTATAGACCCTCTATATTCACTAGTAAGCCATGAACTAACGTCAGACAGATACTTGGGAGGAACAAGACTCCTCCACGAGTAATCATCACTTACATCAATATTCCAGCTAACAATATGATCAAGTACTTCACGACCCCGCCTACTTCCAAGTATTGTCGAAATAATATAATCATATAAAGTATTAACTTCAGCCACACTATCAGTAAAAGCTATCCCAATATACCCATGCCTCCAGCACCAAAGACCCGCCATAAGAATAGCGTCTTCAGTAATAGTTTCAACACTATAATTCGGGTTAGGCAGCAAAAACACCAATATAGTAAGCTTACAAGGCCTTCTCTTACCCTCGTAATATTTCTCACTGATATCCCTGTAATCAAGAACCTTGATCCACTTATCATCAACACCCAAAAGCTCACGCAAAAACTCCCTCGGCCTAGGAATAGTAGCAGACGAAACAATAATCTTAGTACCAGCCCTCTTTAACAAAAGCTCGGTCAAGACTCTAAGCACATAATAGACATGACCACCCAAATAATAAACATACACATGAGCCTCATCTAAAACTAAATACTTTAAACCACTAAACAAATTTAAAGTGGGTGTATCAAGAATTCTCCTATAAAGAGTCCATATATTAGACACATAAATATCAGGCCTCTCCCTCCAAATAGTCTCCTTATCAGCAAAAATCCACTCATAAACCTTACCACAATTCTTACACCTAACAACAGTCCTTGAACCTTTAGCAAAAGTAAGCAAAGAACCTCTACACCTCCTATCAGGACACTTAAGCCCCAAATAAGGCTTCCCTACTTCAGCCCTCCTATCAACATCGCCATAATCGGCACCAATACACAAATACCTACCCAACACACCACAATAACACTCATTCACATAATACAGCAAATCAATAAACCTCTGAAGCTGATTACGCGAAAGAGCCCTACGAGGATACAAAACAACAGCCCTCACACCCCTCCCACCGAACCCAGAAACCAAAGAAAACAAAATAGACAAAACAAACACCAAAGTCTTACCAGCAGCAGTCGGAGCAACAACACCATAAACCCTGAAATCCTCACAACAAATACTCTTAACAGCCTCATACTGATAAAACGAAACACCCTTAATACCCATGAATTCAGTAAACGCGTAGAAAAGAGGAGCAACATCCTTTTCACTTAAACCAGACATCTCGCTTAAAACCCTAGGAGACAACCCATAATCATTGAAATCTGGAATAAACCCCTCGTCACGAACCTCAATACAATAGTCACATACACGGTAAGCAGAACTAGGGAAAGCCCTAGTATTAACAACACGATAAATCAAATCACCATGAACAGTCCTAAACCTACCACCACCCAAATCAACCAACAATCCCCTATCAACAAATACGCTATAATCAACACCAAACCTCTCGCAAGCCTTCCTCACATCATCTAAACTAAGACAAGAATCCAAACCCGGATCACTATTCAACCTATGGCACTCAACCTTAACAAGCTCCTGATAAGCCGAAACAAACCCGTCCTCAGACATCTCTCCTCTTTATACATATATCACCAAAATATATAAAATTACAACACATACCAACCATATAACCAAGAACAATACAAAACACAACCATCTGTATAAGAAATAGGCAGTAGCCTGAATATTTTAAACAACAGTAAACCATAAATCCATTACATTAAAAGTAACTCGCTCTTCAATAGACTTCCTATACCTTCCATCGATCTATGACTTAATCTCAACGATCTTTCAATTTACTGTTTCATAGAAATATTAAACTTAACATTACTTCACATATTTCTCAAATAACTCTTTAATTATTCTAGGTACCGTAGTATGTATTGGTATTATCTTTTTTGATTTTATTATATGGATAAATTCTTTAAATTCGTATGGATGATAGTGTCCGCTGACGTGTATTCTGTAGCTTGTGATTCCTAGTATTTTGAGCCAATTGCTCATTATTTTTTCTTCAATTATCCATTCTTCACTAGCTGGTTCTCCCAGAACCGTTATATGTATTAAGCCTTTGCTTTCTTTATCAAGCAACTTGACAATACTTTTAATCTCCCTTATACCTGTAGCAGAAATAAAGAAAGCTGTTTTTCTATCTCGTAAAGAGCTTATAGAAAACTCATATTCGAAGTTATCGAGATGCCTAATTTTTGTTGATGAAGCAGCGAATATTAGTTCGTTTTCTACTTCGTATCCAACTATATTGATCATTGCGTCTAAAACATGAGCATAGTATATGTTTGTAAATACTGGCGTATATTTATTCTCCCATAACATCTCGAGAATCGATAACATTGATTCTAAGTCAAGAGGATGAGCTGTAACAAATAGTATATCTCTATCATATTTCTCAATAAGTTCCTTAAATATTTGCTTAAATTGAATAGGTGTCAAATAATTCATTCTCCTACCGAAATTAGTGCCCTCCATAATAGCGACATCAACACCGTCTTCAGAGAGTTTCTCTAAATTTTCTTTCGGGTCACCTACTACTTTATGAACAGAAGTCAACCTCAAGTCTCCCGTGTAGAGTATAGAAACATCTTCCGTATCAATTCTAAGAGCAAATGAAGGAAACGCGCTATGAGATATTCTTTCATATTTTATTCTCTTGCTTTCTTCAATATTTTTGAAACCCGTAAAGGAGAGAGTTTGAGGAAATAAGTGTTGCTTCCACCCGAACCACCATGATCTAGAGAGAACTTCAGCAACCTCCTTAGAAGGCAAGTAAACAGAAATACCTCCCGGTATATTTAAACTACCTAAGTGATCTAAATGTAGATGAGACACATATATTTCTTCAACACCCTCATAGGCCTCTCTCGGAGGCAGCACCTTCATTTCTCTTAACTCTTCTACACTTTCAGGCTTAATCGAAAAGCCATAAAACTTCTTTAACTGAGTAAAGTTCACTCCTTGATCCAACATTATCTTCAGAGAAGGACTCTCAATAACTATACAGTTGCCACCAATTGTATTAAAACCTCCAAAAACCTTTACCTTAGTTTTACTAAAACTAAAAACCTTCATAAATAACCCCCTACTGACCAAGGCTAAAGTAGTATTCTTCTCTCTTTTCAATAGCCACTTTTCTTCGGAACGGCAAACGCTCAAGAGGATTCCTTATAGCCAATATTACAGGTTTCTCTGTCTTAACACCATAAACTAAATAAAGCCAATACTTATCACCCTTCTCCTTCGCTACCTTAGTCTCCTCTTCAGTAAGCCTTATAGTCAAGCTCTTACCCATCTTAGTCTTAACCTCAATAAACCTCTCTTCAATAATCCTACCCTCAGAATCCCTCTTCACACTCTTTATATCATAGTGCTCAAAGCCCGAAACTCTTATAGCCTCCCGCCCATTCAGGCCTTCATAATTGAATATAACTGGCAAAGCCTCGTCTTCAGCCCAACTCCACACTTCCTCACTAACTACTTCACTCACTTCAGGCAAAAAAGCAGAACTAAAAAACACAAACCTGAACTCTTCAATTTCCACTTGAGGCTCATTAGTCTCAAAAAACTCTATACCCCTAAGCTTTTTCTTAAAATTCTCATATTCTTTTACTGCTTCAATTATTCTAATGGCTCCCTCTCTTGCTTCATTCTCATAAAATGTGTTATATGAAGCATTAATAATGCTGGGTATAGATGAAAGCATATTCGATAATCCATGAACTTCGTCTATAGGAATAGACTTCATTAAAAGCTCGAATATTTCTTTTACAAGAGTTTTTCCTCTAAGAATATTTATACTCTTTGTACAAAAATCAGCTACAATGCCTATAGGCTCTTTATATCTGACTTCACCACCTACCAAAAACTTGGCTTCAGTCAACAACAATACCTTTTTCTCATTGCCCCGAAAAACAAAGTATTTTACGTAGTCACTACAACTAAAGTATCTTAATAATCCCTCTAGAATTTTCTCTGGACTACTACTCAATAAATCTATTATTCTACCATTCTCTAGCTTCAATAGTATTCTCGAGTCTTGTTCATCAATTTCGGCATCCAATATCTCTGCTACTAAACGTAAAAGCATTCTCGCAGACTCATCAGCCTCCTTAGTATCACTAAACCCAGTTAAATATCTAAGGTCCTTTCTTACCTTCTCTGCTTCCACCGAATGCGGATAAACTCTCTTAAACTTTATTTCTCTTATCAGTTTTTTTAAAGCCTTTATGAATGCTACTACAAATGCTTTAGCGTCTTTTGCAACCAAATCAATAATTCTCATTTCTGATAACGAAAGCTTCCTGCCCTTAAACTCTATTTCCACAGGTACAAGACCTCCTACAGCTTTCTCCTCCTCGATAGCATGCTCTAAAAGCTCTCTCCTAATAGTTGATAAGAAAACTTTCTCACCTATAATAGGCTCAAGCTTCCCGAGAGAAATAGTAATACCATAAAGTTTAGCAAAAACAATCTCCGCTACCTCTTTCTCCAAAGCATCAGCTAAAAATAAGTTAAACACATAGGTAACTCTACTTTGACCATATCTCCACACTCTACCTATTCTCTGCTCAAGCCTCACAGGAGACCAAGCTATCTCATAATTCACCAGCACATTAGCACACTGAAGATTAAGACCCTCACCAGCAACATCCGTCGTAACAAGAACCCTTTTACCTTCTTCAGCAAGCCACCTCTTAATTTCCTCAATCTCACCTCGATTATCTGAAGTAAATATCCTAACGATATCCCTATTCCCGAACTCTTCTTCAGCCCACTTCCTCAGCCTATCATAAAGATAATAGGCAGTATCTTTAAACTCCGTGAAAACTATAGCCTTCCCACTAGCCAAATCCCTAAAATCCTCAGGCAGCTCATCAGGAGAGGCCTGAAGAACAAGCCTTAAGATCTTCTTTAAAGTCTCTAACTTAGAATCCTTGACATCACCTAATAAAATCCTCTTAGCATACTCTACGGCAGTCTTTAACTCCTCCCTAAACTCCTCATCAAGAAACCTGTCAAAATATGGCGTCAGCTTATCAAATTCCTCGTCCAGCTCCTCTTCATGCTCCCCAATATCACCCGTCAACAACTCATCCAGCTTCCTACCATATCGTTCAAGCTCCTCAGCAATCTTCTCCTGAGCCTCCTCAGGACTATAGCCCTCCTCAATAAGCTCTAAGAACCTCCCCCTCTTCTCCACAAGCTTACTAAAAGTCTTAACCAGCGCCTGCGGACTAGACAAACCCCTCTTCACAAGAAGAGTCCTTAACAAAGCAATTACACCCTGAACCCTGCCAGTCTTCCAGCCAAAAGTCTCCATCACATACCCATAATACTTACTCAAATACGATACAGCCAGCTCCGTAACCGTCCTCAAAAGAAGTCTCTCATCCTCATTAGGCTCTATCAGCACCGCCAACATATTACAGGGCTTAAAGACCTCTATACACTCATACACCTTATTCACATCCTCCTTACTCCTCCTAAAAACTATGATATTATGAGTCCGCTGATAATAATCCGGCTTATCAAAAACTCTCTCTAAAGCACCTATATTCGTCACCTCTAGAAGCGTAGGATCAATAAGCGCCAAGCGTGCCAAATAATCATTCGCTTTACCTCTATGTGGAGTCGCCGACAACAAAAGCACTATCGCATCCCTATTCTCCCTAATAAGCCCCCCAAGACTCTGCCACCGAAGATTGGGCTCCCTACCCAAAACGCCAAGCTTATGAGCCTCATCAACTACAATAGCATCCCACTTACTTCTCTTAAGTATAATCATATACTCCGGCCGCTTAAGAGTATCTATAGAGCCAATATACCACCCCGCTGGCAACACTGAATGCTTAGCCAGAAAATCCAGATTCCTCCTTTCAATAACCTGAGGACTTATCCCCATACTCCTCATTTCATCGATCCACTGATCAACAAGTACACTTGGCACCGCTACCAAAACTCTATTAAGCCTCCTATAGCTACTTAAAGTCTTAAGTATTCTAAGCGCTGTAACAGTCTTACCTAATCCTATAACATCTGCTATAAGCATTCTAGTAGGCTTCAAGAAAAGCGACTTAGCAACAACCTCCGTTTGATGAAGCAAAGGATTTCTACCCCCATAAATGAAAAACGGATTATACTTCAAGTAGTTTTCAGCCAACCACAGCACAGGAGCTAGGTAAACCCGCACTCTATCACCTTAATCCAACTTATACAACACTTTCACAGCCCTCCCCACACGCATCATATACCAGTGCCACACAGGATCAGACCTGCTTCTAAGCTCAGAATATCTCTCTAAGGCTATAGTAGTAAGGATATTCAAGAAGTTAGCATTCAAATTCAATATAAGGCTCCTCAACATATTGAGTTTTTCAGGCTTCCTATAAGTTGATGCAACAAGAGAAAAAAGCAAATGTCTTCGAAAAGCAATCTCGCTAGGGAGCACTACAACAGGCTTTTCATAAAAAGCACTAGCCCTCGGCGGCCTAACCTTACGCACCTCAATAATCTTTCCACCTAACTCTTCAGCAAAACTCACTAAAGCCTCCGTAAACCTCGCCGGAAAAACTATCCTAGGTTCACTACCATTAACAAGCAATTGAACAGGATTCTGCCCACTCAACAAACTATAGTACTCTATGTAAAATCTATGCGTCTTAAGTATTCCCTCATACCTAGGACTAGGCTTACTTCTCTTCCTTACTCTAAAAGTGAAAAAATACTCGACTCCTTTCTCAGCCATATCTATCATCCTCCAGAAGCCCTTTCCTTAACCCTGAATCGAAGAAGCTTAGGATAACTAAGAAACCTCACCGCGTCTCTTAACTCCGGCTCCTCTCTAAAAATCAACCTAATATCAACACTCGACGTACCTCTCTTCAGGATCCTCGTTAAAGTATTTATGGGACTCCATAGAGTCTCTAAAACCCTTGGATCACTAGTTTCAATATCTAATATTATTCTGCCTTCCTCAGTCTCAACTGATATCTTACCACGGATCTCTCCTCCATAGCTCTTAGCCAGCCTAATAACATCAGGTATACCTAAGATCTCTCTTGTTTCAACACATAGAACCTTAACGCCCTCCTCAGCGGGCTTAAATTCTTCACTAATAATTATCTCTCGTTCTTTCCACTCACCCTTAACAGGTATACTTAGAATTCTCTTCTCTAAAAGCTCTCCCTTACCATAAATCTCAATGAATATCCTGTAGTCACCTGCTCTTTCAGCCATTAACTTCAATTCACAAGTTAAAGGAGCTCTGCCCTTAAATTCACTAGGCTCTACTTCAAGACCACTATCTGGGTAAAGCTTTACTTCAATTTCCTCATCGAAATTCTCTACAATAACCTTAACACTCCCCCTATACTCTCTTTTCTCCCATATTTCCTCAGGAAGATTAGGCTCTACTTCAACAACATACTTCTTCACTTCATAGAACAGTTTTCCGGCCTTAATAACACTCCTCGGATCAAAGCCGCTAAGAACATCCCTAATATCCAAAACATTACCTCTTCTATCAAGCACTTTAAGCAATTTATCTTTCGGAGTAATCTCAATAACTCTCTTTATCCACTTATCAAAAACATTCTCCCAGTACATAAGCTCAACATCATTCCACGACATTCTAGTCTTATCAAGATATTCGCGAACCATATTGAGAAACACTTCACTTTCGCTCTTTTCTTCAGCTTCCACCCTATTATCAAACACAGGCTTCCATAGAACAATCTCTCTTATCTTAACAGCATAATCCAAAGTCCTCACAAGATCTTTAACGGCTTCAATAAACATCTTATAGCTAATCAAGGGAACATTTGCTCTATCAGTAGTACGTATAAAGCTCCACAAATGTCCAACACTAATAACATCTCTCTTAGGATCTAAGCCTAAGTAGTCTCTAACTATAGATATGATGTTATCCCTTCTGAACTCAGAAGGTATTAAGCCCTTATCCTTTAAGAAACCTTCGACCAAAGGCGCTATAGGCTTATCACTCTCAATAGTAAGACCATCTTCGTAGCGCAGCTCACCTAGCCTATAGTAGTAAACCCTATGATAACTCTTATTTATTAAGTTCCATGTATGCTTGTAGAAATAATCCTTCTTGCCTGCAACTTTCTCTTTAAGCAATTTCATTAAGTCCTCTGCTAAGAGCTCATGTTCCTCTCCGCCTCCAGCTATTCTCTCTCCAACAAAGGACTTTAAGTGAGCTTCAGTAATGCCTTCAGTCGCAACATAATAACGCAGTAACTCGAGAAGCCCCTCCCAAACACTCCTACCCTTAAATCCTATCAGCTCCCTAATACCCTTAATATCCTCTGGAGAAAGCTCGTCGCTTTCCTCAATCCCCTCTACACAGGGAGCCAATACAACAACATTATTCCTCCCCTTAAGCAACTCCACAAGCTCCTCTTTAGACACCTTATCAGCAAAAATTATCAACGCTGGATTCACTGACTCCACAACTTCCCTAGGCACATCTCTAGAATCCCTAACCACAGCAACATTATCTCTAAAAATAGATGTTGTTCTCCTACCCCTCAACCCTTCTTCCAAAAGCCTAGCTAACTTATCTTTAGCCATCTCATCAGTAACATTCTTCTTTAGAATCTCTACAAGCTCCTCTATGGAAGGTATCCTAGCAAAAAACCATCGAGCAGCATCACTCTCAGGATCACCGTGAACAATAAGCTGCGGTAAAACACCCCTAAGAACACTTAATACTCCCTTCACATCCAGTTCAGTTGGTGAAATCGAGTAAACAAGATCAGCTGTCGTCGGAAAATCACCCATATTCATTGGAATACCTAAGCCCACAAGACTATGAAGCCATATCACTGAAGCAAGCTTAACACCAAGCTTTCTATCTTCCTCACTAAGATTCCTCAAAGCTCTCGCAACCACTCTCTCATAGAAATCCTCCTTCCTCTCGAGCTTCTTTAGCTCACTAAAAGTCACAGGCTCAACAACATTACTCCTCAATATAAGCTGAAACACCTTATACTCTTTAGGAGCATTCCTTAACACAGTCTCCTCAAGAACCTCTCCTACAAACAGCGGAATATGGTAAGGCATCACTAAATTTATCTCGTCTTCAAGCCAATCAAATAATCCCTCCTTAATCGCCAAAACAGTTCGAACAGCTATCTTAATAGCATCCCTAGTCCTCTGAAGATAAGGCAACCTATACGCTAACATCTCTAGAACCTCAAGAAACCTAGGATGAAACGGATACGTTTTCCTCACTTCCCCCCAGAAACCCTTATCATCAAGAACCTTACTCACCTGCCTTGGATACTCTTTACTAAGCTCAGCAGTTATAAACTCTCCAGCAAACCTATCAAACTCTTCTCTACTATGAGCAAAAATCCTTTTCCGAAGTATCTCAGCCAAGTCCCGTCTCTCGACAGGCTTAATTATCTCAACATTAGGCCTGCTCAAAACCTTGTTTATAGCGTTAATAAGTTCAGGACGGTGAATATACTCCATACCAGCCTTAGCTTCAGCTTTCTCGTGTACAACCTCGTAAGGTACTGAAATCACTACAGCAACTTTAGAAACAGTATATCCGCTTACGGCTTCAGCCAAGTTCATCAAAAACGCAGAAATCGTCGTAGTCGAGAGCCCGCTCAAATCATAATACCTACCGATTTCATCAATAAGAACAACAGCCCTACTCTCATTAAGTACATTAAGTAGCATATCAACATAAGGCGCAGTCTCCCTCTCATCAGCCTCTTTCACAAACTCGTATCTACCCAGCTCGTAGCCCAAGTAGCCCCACAAAGTCTTAATCTCTCTCCCAGCAATACTAATAGGCTTCACAGGACTAGGAGCCAAGTCACTGTACTTACAGTCAATAACAGTCACTTTAGGCGAAACCTCTTTAATCTTAGTCCAGTTCTTCGAAATAAATTCAGCCAAATCCTCGTCCAGTACTCTAATCTTATTGACAACCTCGCTAAGATCACGTGCCTCGCCAATCAACTTGAATATATGGTACAATAAAATCAATGTATGAGTTTTACCTCCTCCAAGATCTGAAGGAAGCAAAATCAAATTACTGCTAACCTCATATCTCCTATTCCCGACAACAGTGCTTTTAAGTCCCAGTAAATTCATGAAAACCTTAATGATTAGCTCCTTCATACTTTCAGTAAGATACGTTCTCTCAAAGAATAGCGCTGGATTTAGAATAAATTCTGGAGCTACACCCTTAACAACATTCCCTAAATCCACAGCAGGCTCGTACTGTAAGTCCTTAACCTCCTCTCTAATCTTAAGACTCCTAACATCCATCCCCATCACCTACCCTCAACATACTTAACACAAAGCTCAGCCAAAGCACTTTCCGGATCATTCACAAACTTCGCTATAGTTCTAGCAGCTTCAATAGCCTCCCTGACTAATCCAGGATACTTACTATACAATATTCGGTAAACTGAGTCAAACTCCCCCCTACCCTGCTTCGCATAGTACTCTAAAAGATGAAGAACATCAATAACATTCAGCTTCCTCCTCAAAGCCTCCAATTTAATAGGATTAACGCCTCTCTTACCAAGAACATCTTTAACTTCCTTTAGCGAAGAAGTAAGCGGCTCTAAAAGCACAAATGCTTTCTGCTGAGCCACCTTAGCACCCTTAACTTCCCCCAAACCTCTAATAACACAAGCCTCCTCAAACATTTTCACACCCCTCTCTTTACCCTTCGAGTCACTCTCTTTCAGAAAACCATAGGAAAGAATAATCACATCCTTACTCGACAAAACAATAGGTTCTGCAGACACACCATCAAGAGTCAGCTGCCCTCTCGCCTTAGCATAAACCCTGTAAATAGCTTTAGCAGCTAAATAAAACAGCGCTTCAGGAGACTTAACTAAGTCACTAGCACCAGCAATAACCCTCGTAGCAATAGCGTAAGCTTCTCTAACAATATCCCTCGAAGAAAGCTCACTACCAAACCTCAATACCTTATCATAAGAAGTAAAAACAGACAGCGCTCCAATCATAGTAGCCAAGAAAAGATCACTACTCCCAAGACCAGATCTCCAAGCCTCCTCCTTAGCCTTAGCAGCATGCTCAACAGCCTCCCTATAAACCTCCCCATACTCACCAACTTTTCCGTCACCAAGCCTCTTCCTCCAAACAACAACAATACTAGACTCGAGAGCAGTCTTCCCTCTAGCGGTGACTCTCTGGAGAGACTCAGTAGCAAGAGACCAAGCCTTAGTAACTCTTAGACCAGCCCTCCTCCAGCCAGCCTCAACAAGTTCAATCCAAGCCTCGGGACTAGAGTGAGCAAAGTAAGTAACTATTAAACCGTTATCCTTCAGCAACTCAGCCATCTTACTAAAAGCCATTCCCATAAGTTTTTCATAGTAGTCTTCAGCCTCCTTAACGCCAAAGTAATCAAGCCTACCTTTGTTATAGCTTATCTCGTTTAGAGCAAAGGACTCCCATTGAGTATTATGAATTAATGCGTCAGCATGAAATCTGGGAGCTAGATTATCGTCGCTTAATGCTCTCTTAAGCCAGACATAGTAGAAGTCGCTAAGCTCCGCGTAAGGAACATCATCACGGTAAGGCGGGTCAGTGACAATAACATCAAACCTCCCATTACCAAGTTTGGTGAGCACAGTAGCATCGTCAAGCAAAACCCTAACCTTGCTAAGACTACCAGAAACAGCAGAAACAAGATAAGACAATCCATCAATGATATTTTCTAAAGCATTATTCCATGAACCCGTACCCTTAGAAAGTGGATTAACATCTCCGTAATTCCATTGCATAGATATACCACGCATAGCGAACGCTCTTTTTACTGGCTGCCATGCTGTTGCTTGCCATTGCGATGAAACACAGTTGAAGTCTGCTATGTTAGCAAGTGCTATTGCTAAGTATGTTATTACAGCCTCTGCATACTCATGAGCTTCTTCCCTATGCCATCCCTCCTTTATCTTCTCCTCTTCAACCTTCTTGCCAGCCTCACGTATCAGCTTGACCAGCTTGACAAGTATTAGGAGCTGACGTGGATTGAAGAGCTTGTAGAACTTATCGAAACCCCATATCCAAATACTGATTGCTCCACCACCACTTGCTGTGTATTTCCATAGTTCCTCTGTTGGTATGTCTGGGTCTCCCCGTATCTGCTTTAGCTTCTCTAAAGCCCTCCATAGCTTCTCGTTGTCTTCTTCATTACATGGCTCGAACTTCAAGTCCCTATTCACTATCTTTACTTTGACTAGGAGTCTTGGTCTTGCTTTAGCACTCTTCAGCTCTTCTAGACTTATCCTCCCCTCAAGGTACTCCTCTAGCTTCTGGTTCCAGTCGTTTATGGCATGCTTCGGATAGAATTCTAGCCTCTTTTTAATGAGTTCATTTCTTACCTCACTCTTGGATCTGTAGATTCTGCCTGTCGTGGGGTCTATGTAGGTTATCCTGCTGCCGCATAGGAGGCATTCTGCTAGCTCGGGTCTTCCTCTGACGTTAGGTGATGGTGCTCCCTCAGTCTTTCCCTCAACTACCTCTATGTTAACTTTGTCGCCTTCGGCTTTCGGCTTCATGTAAGCGTACTTCTTGCCTTTGACTCTGGCTAGCCACCAGTTGCCGACTAGTGGTGTCCTCTTGCCGCAGATGGGGCACTCGGCTTCCCATGTGCCGATGTAGACTGCTGTATCTTCATCATATAATTCTTTAATATCTGGATCTTCCTTGAGCTCTCCGACTATCCAGTTGCCCCATTTCGCGACATCGTAGATTAGTCTCGGTATCTCGTAGTTTTCTCCATCAGCTATCTTCTTCGGGCCCGAGAGCTTCTTAACAGCGCTCTCTAGCCCCAGTTCTTTCACTTCCTTACCGCTAACCCGTATTTTGTCGCCAGCGTAGGCTTTTGGGTATTCGAGCACGGCTTTCAAGAATATGTACGCTGTCGGCAGGAATTCGACTGCGACGACTTCGCCTATGCCAAGTCTTATAGCTTCTAGTGGTATTGAGCCGAAGCCTGCAAAAGGATCCAGCAACTTTATTTTCTTAAATTCTTTCTTAATGTTCTCCGGTAGTACTGGGTTTAGTCTATGAGAAGGTCTATCTGGATCTAATCTTAGCCAATTCATGAAATTAGCTTTATTCGTGTCTGCGGATAACAGTGCTCCAGCTACTACTGCTCTTGCCCCCGCCAAAGGCTTCCGCGTCCACCAGAAAACCATTTCCCAGTAAGGTGGTCTTCCTCCTCCACCTTTCTCCCTGCTAGATGCTTTATTGACCGTTTCTATAGGAAAGTCTAATGTTTCTATGAATTGTTCTTCCATGACTTCACCTCAAATCTCAGTATACTAATATCCGTGAAATATATTAACATTAATATCTTTCATACTGAAAATTTTAGAGAATAATCGAGAATTTCTTCTAGGCAAAAGCTAATAAGTTTACTAGAATTAAGAAAACAATTGAATAGATAATTATATCTATTTAAATTAGTTCTATCTAATTATACTATAAAATTACTTTAA
>QMRV01000054.1 GCA_003649445.1 Thermoprotei archaeon
AAATTTAAAGCAAGTTTCGTAATTGAGTCAGAGGAAGAAACTTCTGTTGAAGTCAGGCTTGTAGAGAAGAATGCTTTATTCAAAGTAGATGTGCCTTCTAGGCTAGACTTAAAGAAGGGACTAAACGAGCTGTACGTGAATGTAGAGATTCCCGAAAAAACTGTGTTTAAGCCGCTGTGGATCGCAGTAATTAGTGTTCAGGATAGTGAGAAGTCAGAGAATGCGTACTTGGGAATTCTTCCAGTGTCAGAGAAGTCTTCTAGAAAAGTGATTAAAGAGGCTGTTGAAGACGATAAAAGCTATTCTGTCGGCGCACTTGGTTTTACTAGAAAAGATTTCTTTTACTTGTCGTATAGGTGGCGCAACGGAAACAAAGCGAGAGGAGAGAAGCTAGAGATAGCTAAAAGCTCTGATGGCTTAAACTACGAGACGGTTAAAACATTCAATAAAAATGACTACGGTTACTTGAGCTTTGAGCAGTCTGACTTAACTACTACGCCTGAAGGAAGCTTTGTTTTCCTATACAGTGCTGATGTAGAGAGACTATGGAAAATATTCAAAGTTGAGGCCAATGAAGTATCTGATATAGAGTTGCCAGGAGAACCTCTCGTAGATAAAGCGAAAGATCCATCTATACTATATGATGCAGCTTCTGAGAGGTACATTATAGTGTACAGTGATTGCAGTAAGCCTGGACATGATTTAGCGGTAGTTTCAACTAAAGACTTTAAACAGCTTGAAGTACTGGCAGAATCTATTGCGTACACTCAGTTTACGAAACAGGGAAATGAGTGGTCTCGCACACATATTCATGCAGGAAGTCTGCTTTTTGACGGAAAATACTATGTACTTTTCTACGACGCTTTACCAAAACAGCCGTCTTGCTTCGGTAGTGGATGGTTAGGAGTAGCTATTTCAAAAGACTTGAAGAAATGGATAGACTTAACGCCAGATAAGCCTCTGTGGAAAGGAAATGGTGTAGACTATACTTTCAGGTATGTAGCAGTATATTGTGATGAAAAACAGTACCTCCTCTATGCTGAAGAAGAGACAAGTCCAAGAGGGAAAAAGGATACTGTAGTCTACTATAGTAAGACTTAAGGTAGTCTTGTGTTCAGCTATTTTCATAGACATATTATATCACCAGATATTAAACACTTTCCTATGCTTATACTTTAATGTAGTGGATAAATATTGAAAGAGATTATTTTATTAGCTATGAAAAGAAATAATAAAAATAGATAAACAATTTATTTTAGTTTTCTCGAGTACTTGAGGAATCACTTTGTATTTTAATGAAAAATACTAAACATAAGATCGGTGTATGGAAGTAGTTTAGAAGGGAAGCTCTGATAGCTCATATTTTTCTTGAAGCATTCTTTGTATCTCTATAGATTTACGGCTCGCGTAAAGGTAGCAGTATCTGGAGAGATAAGAAGCCATTTTCTTAGCTACATCAGGGCACTCGTCTATTAGGTTTTTAGTTTCTCCGGGGTCATTCTCTAAGTCGTAAAGCTCGTCTTTGGCATCTGGTCTAAATATGAAGCTCCATTTTTCTGTCCTAACGCAGCGGTGAGCTGACTCGTGATATCCTGTGACAATGAAGTCTCTCAATTTCTCTACTTTCTCTTCAAGTAGTGGAAGTAGACTCCTGCCATGCATGTATCTGTTCTCTCTGCTTAGGCCTATTATGTCGAGAATTGTAGCTGGTACGTCTATATTTTCGACGAGCTGTTTGACTCTTTTGCCAGCGTACTGGTTTTCAGGGAACTTGATTATTAGAGTCATTCTGACTAGCTCGCTCCACAGTGTATGTGGGTGCTTTAGTATCCATCCGTGTTCACCTAGAGGGACACTATGGTCTGATAGGAGTACTATGAGTGCGTCGTCGTAGTAATTTAGTTCTTTTAGTTTTTCGAGAAGTACACCGACCCACTTGTCGACAAAGGTTACTTCTCCCGCGTAGAGGCCTCTTATGTACTTTAGTTCTTCTTCGGTGAGCCAGTCGATTTTACCGTACTTGGGGTGAATTATCTTTTTGCCTCTATACTTGGGGTCAGTGTATATTTTCTCGTATTTGGGTGGAGGATCCCATGGTTCGTGGGGATCAAAGCAGTCTACCCAAAGGAAGAATGGTTCCCGTGCTTCTCTTTCAAGCCAGTCTACAGCTTCTCTAATTACCTTTGCTACGAAGTAGTCTTCTTCAGTTTCTCTGTCTATAATGTTTCTTAAGTACTGTATTAAGAGTTTTTCGACATTTGTTCCCTTCATTTCTGGCTTCATGAATTCTTCTGGAATATATTTGGGTGGGCCTGAACGATAGGTGTCTCCTTCTTGTCCTCTAATCCACCTCCAGACGTGGAATCCTCTATGGAAGTTCATTCCTGGCTTGAATAAGTGGTAAGTGTCTGTAATGAGGGCGTTTGTATAGCCGTAGGCTCCAAGTATTTCGGCGATAGTTATGTCTTCTGAAGTTAGAGGCTGCCATGGTCTGAAAGGCAGAGTATATTGTCCTGTAAAGAGTGCTGTTCGAGCAGGAATAGTTGGAAGGCCTTCTGGATACGCGTTCTCAAATATAACTCCGTCTTTAGCTAAACTATCAATATTAGGAGTCTTAATTTTCTCGTTTCCATAGCAGTGTACATGGTCTGGTCTTAGGCTGTCAAGCATTATGACAATAATGTTTGTTTCGGGTTTCACGTAGCTTAGAATTCTTTATTTAAATAAATAACTTTTTTAAAGAGTTTTCTTTAGATGGAGTCGAGTAAACCGAGTTAAGAGTTTTATATTTTGCTACGTTATCTCGTTACGTGAGCTTAGCTGTAATTCCCTTAGCTAGCAGAATTCACGGAGTCGAGTACTGCGAAAACTTAGTTGAGAAGTTTAAGAAAGTAATTAAGGGGGTCGAGTTTACTAACATTGTTTTCTCGGAAGGAGATATTGATACTAGCAAGTTTAAGGAGAGTAAAGCAATAATTTTGCTTTTCTTGACGGGGGGTACTTCTAAATTGGGGTATAAGATTGCTTCAGAGATCTTTGTTCCAACTTTTCTAGTATCTCATGGATATCATAATAGCTTAGGTTCTGCTCTCTCGTGTAGGGCTAGGCTCAAGAAGCGGGGGCTTTTGCCTTGGCTTGTGCACGTAGATCAGCCTGAAGGAGCTGACTTAAACTACATTGCTAAAGCTGTCGAAGCCTGTGCTAGTTTAACTAAGGCGAAGTTTGGAGTAGTTACTCCTGAAGGAGAGCTGACGCCTAAGGCCATAGATTTTTCATCAAAATCAGGTATTAAAGTAGTCGGAATAGACTTAAATGAAGTTTTAGCGGAGGCCGATGCTGTTTCAGAAGAAGAAGCAACTAAAATAGCTGAAGAAGAGCTCGGAGTAGAGTACCCTGACTCGGACTTAATTAAGTGCATTAACCTATTTATTGCGTTGAAGAAAATTGTTGAAAAGAGGAAAATAGATGCTATTACTATGGAGTGCTTTGAGTTTATACTAGAGCACGGATACACTCCGTGTATAGCTGTAGCTCTTATGAATAAATATAGAATTCCTTTTGCCTGTGAAGAAGACTACTACAGCTTAGCATTAATGTATCTATCGAAGCAACTTATCTGCTACCCCGGCTGGATAGCTAATCCGAGCGGAATCGAAGGAAATAGGCTTGTTTTAGCACACTGCACTGTAGACCTTTCTCTAGTAGATAGATTTGAGCTAGTAAACCACTTTGAATCAGGAAAACCTTATGCAGTAAAGGGAGAGCTTCTTCAAATAGAGTACACTATGGCTAGAATGAGTGAAAAAGGTATCGAGAGATACTCAGTTAAAGTATATCCGGTTAAAAAATGGAGTAATGAGAGATGTAGAACACAGTGTTCAGTTGAACTAGAGGGTATGACGGCTCTAGAGTTTTTAGAAAATGCTTCAGGTAATCATCACGTACTTATCCCAGGTAAAGTAGAGAAACACCTTATGGTTATTGACTGGATGATGTATGGTAGATGGAAGGTGAGCGGAAATGAAGGTCGCGGAGAGACTCTTCAGTAAAATAGATTCTCTAAGAGAGTATGCGGTAAACTGCTTGTGTAGAATAATAGGGCTTAATGCAGTAAACCCAGCTTACGGCGGGCCCGGAGAATTGAGGAGAGCAGAATACATTGAAAAGCAGTTAGAGGAAATAGGTGTAAGTGAAATCAAGCGCTATGATTTTCCCGACGAGAGAGCAGAAGGAGGTATTAGACCCAATATTGTGGCGAAAATTCCGGGGAAGAGTAAGAAGATTCTCTGGATTATATCACATATGGACACCGTTCCTCCAGGAGATTTATCGAAGTGGCAGAGTGACCCGTTTAAGCCTCTAGTGGCTGGAGACAAGATATATGGGCGAGGAGCAGAAGACAACGGCCAGGCTATCGTGTCTTCTCTGTTGGCGGCTAAGGCTATTTTAGAAGAAAACTTAGAGCCTGAGATTACACTAGGGCTTGTTTTTGCTGCAGACGAAGAAGCGGGAAGCCGCTATGGTGTAGTAGAGCTCTTAAAGAAGGGTATTTTCTCTAGGGAAGATTTAATACTAGTACCCGACGCAGGTTCTCCTAAAGGAGACTTTATCGAAATAGCTGAAAAAAGCATTCTATGGCTGAAAATAACTACGAGAGGTGTTCAGTCTCATTCAAGTATGCCTCATAGAGGACTTAACGCACACCGTATTGGAATGAAATACGCGTTAATGCTAGATGAAATTCTGCACCAAAAGTATTCGGATAGAGACGAGTTCTTCGATCCACCTTACTCAACTTTTGAGCCTACACGTAAAGAAGAAAATCAGCAGAATGTAAACACAGTGCCGGGTAGAGACGTGATATATTTTGACTGCAGAGTACTTCCGAAATACAGTTTAGACGACATAATTAACGATGCTCTTAAGCTTAAAGAGCTTTTTGAAAACACTTACTATGCTGTATTAGACGATAAGAAAATTAATGTTAAAATAGATGTAGAAGTTGTCGCTAGATCTGATGCTCCTCCTCCAACTAGCCCTGATAGCGAGATAATTGTTAAGCTAAAAAGGGCGATAAAAATAGCTAGAGGCATTGACGCTAAAGTAGGTGGAATAGGTGGAGGAACTTATGCGGCTATTTTCCGGAGAAAAGGTATTCCAGCAGCAGTCTGGGCTACAGTAGACGAGACTGCACATAATCCCAACGAATACGCTAGAGTAAGCAATATTGTCGAAGACGCCAAAGTATTTGCCCTATTAGCGTTCTTATGAGAAAGAAAAGAAATATTTATGATATTTGTGCAGATGTACTTAAAGTTATTAAAGCTCTTGGCAGTGCTTCAATAACTAAAATATCTTATGGAGCAGAGCTCCCTGTCGATAGGGCTAAAAAGATAATTAATATTTTAGTTAAAGCAGGATTAGTAGAAAAAATAGTTAAAAACAATAGGGTTTTTTATATAGTTACAGAGAGAGGTATAGGATACTTAGAGACCTACTTTAGGCTTAGACAGTTTTTGTCTGAAGAAATGCTTGGTGAGTACTAAAAGTAGTCACATACTGTGACTTATCTTTAAAATGGCTGACAGTGTAATACTTTCATGAGCGTGAATGTAGTTGTAGGTGAAGGTGAAGTAAGAGAACTCTCGGAAGTAAAGGGTTCGCTAGAACTAAGAGATGGAGCTGAAGTAAAGTCTCCTACAGGTGTACTTGTTGTCGAGAGAGACGTCGTTTGTGAAGGGGATGTCGTAATTAAAGCTAGTCTGAAGACACGGAGACTGAGAGCTGAGGACGGAGAAGTAGTTATTGAAGGGGATCTTGAGGTCAGTAGGTATATTCGAGTAAAAGATGGTAGTTTGAGAGTAGAAGGGGCTCTCAAGGCGCCTGAAGTTGACGTAGATAAGAGACTAGAAGTGGGAAAAGACTGCATAGTAGACGATCTGTCTGTTGGAGGAACTGTAAGAATATATGGAAACTACAAAGGAAAGGAAGTAAATGTCGGGGGAAGATTCTATGTTAAGGGAACTGCTGAAATAGAGGCTCTAAGTGTAGGTGGAGTTGCTGAGCTAGGAGACTTTGCTCGAGTAGATAGAGTAAGTGTAGGTGGAACTTTTAAGGCTACTAAAGGAGAATTCGGAGACGTAAGTGTTGGAGGGAGCCTTTACGCATACGATTTTGTGGCATTTACTTCAATTGAAGTAGGAGGAGTAGCTACCTTCTACGGCGGCTGTAAGGGTGAGAGTGCCAGTATTGGAGGGAGCCTTAGATCAGATAAAAGTGTCGAAATAGGTGATATTGATGTAGGAGGAACTATTGATGTAAAGGAGAACTTAAAGTGCAAGAATCTAGACGTAGGTGGAACAGTAATTGTTGGCGGGAACTTAGAGGCAGAGATAATTGAGGTTGGAGGAACTATTAGAGTATCGGAGACTATTAAAGCCCGGTCTATTGACATCGGAGGAACTATTGAAGCACGTAGAATTGAGTGCGAAGAAATTGAGGTAGGAGGCTTACTTGACGTAGAGAAGCTTAAGGCAGAGAAAGTAGTCTTAGGAAAAGAAAGCGAGGCTAGAGGAGAAATAGTGGCAGAGGAAGTAGAAGTAGGAGAGAAGGCCAAAGCCGATATAATTTACGCCGACTACGTTATTGTTTGTGAAAAAGCTAGAGTCAAGAAAATTATTGCAAGAGAAGTAGTCGTTGAGAGAAAGGCTCGAGTAGGTCTAGTGAAATACGTGTCTCGTCTCGAAGTAGAAGAGGGAGCAATCATTAGAGAACAGGAACAGATCAGCGAACTAGAAAAACCAGGTAGCGATTAAGGCAAGCTTATATAAGGCGAACACAGAATCTTTATGGGGCCGTAGTCTAGCTTGGACTAGGATGCCAGGCTCGGGCCCTGGTGAACCCGGGTTCAAATCCCGGCGGCCCCATTTCAAATCACATAAAACCTTTCTCTTGGTTTTCGAATACTCTAAAGATAGGATTCTTGCTGTGGACTGAGGGTCTGTTTTCCATGAGGGCAAAGCTTAAATAGAGTTAAAGAGTAGTCTATAACGCCCCCGGTAGCTCAGCCTGGAAGAGCGTCCGGCTGTAGCCCCGTGCGTGGGGCACACCCCCAACAGCCTGTTAAGTAGGATGAGGGGGTGGCAGCAGAAACCGGATGGTCGCCGGTTCAAATCCGGCCCGGGGGACTTGCCTCTATTTTTCATAAATTCAAAATAATTTTATTTTTTAACAGAATAATTTAGCTTCTATCTACGTAGCACTCTGTACTAGTAATCCAGACTTCTACTCTCATTAGTGTGTTGTTTCCTAGTATGCGGTAAGTGTATGCTTTTCCGAGAACTACTTGTGGTTTAACGCCTATAGTGTAATGGCGTGATATAGTGCCGTTAGGTAGGATCAATGTAGCTATGATGTACGCATTAGTGTCTATATTTCTGTTTTCTTTAAGCAAGTTAGCCGCTTTCTCTGCCAGCATCCATGCAAAGTTATCGTAATTTACTATCCAGTGCTGGGCTTCAGTATATGAGTATAGTATTAGGAGTGAAACTAGTGTAAAGGAGAGTATTGAGACCATTAAGTCTATTCTCATTATATCACCTTATTAGAGATGGTAAAAGATATGTTAGTGTAATATATTTGCAAATTAAAGCTATTATTAGGAGTAATGGGAAGTAAAGGGCAAAATACAGCGGATTTCCTTCTCTAAGCATTGCACACATTAGGCTGAATGCGAGGACATTTACTGTGATTGCGAAGTCTAAAGTTACTTTAATTTCGTTCAGTTGAGTCAGTGTAGGGAGTCGAATGAAAGAGTATCCTATCACTAATATTCCTCTAGGTATTCTCTGCGAGAATTCTCCTATTGAGAATACTGTCAAGTATAGTGTTGAAACCGATATAGCTATCATTATGGCTGAATATAATAATATAGCATTAAACTTACTTCTTATTCTCTTAACAGTTGTTACGTAAATTCTAGTATATTCTGTTAGTTTATCATATGCTTCAGTACAGGGCGCATACGCTGAAATTAAGTAAAGCGTAGCTACAACAGCTTTCATTACTCCGTAATCAAATTTCTCGAAAAGTTTCTGCGGAGTCTCTTTTATTACTTTAAACACATTTTTTGAAGATACTTGGGAAGCAGTTTTGACTATATTAAGTAGTTGAGCCCTCAATTTAGTTTCTTTTAAGACATTTATTCCCGAAAAAATTGATGCTGGAACTGATGCTACAATCAAAGAAATTACGATGTCCTTGAGTACTAGATACAGAGGAATGGCTGCTAAAAGCGATAAAAGTACTTCAGGCTTTCTGAACTTGTAGGAGTATATTGATATTACTACAGGTAAGTTTAGTGCAAGTATAACTAGAAGTGAAACTATTGATAAGAGAATTAGAATTAAAGGAGCTATTTCGGGTGAAGTGACAAGCATTAGAGTTGTAAGAAGGGTAGGCACTACTATTGCTAAAGAGTTCATGAGCGACGCGTTTGACAGAGTTTTCATTTCGGCTATTTCAGCTGAAGTCTTAAATTCTGCTAGTTTTTCTTCGATAAAACTTTTAAGTCCTCTTCTAGAGCCTGTGGTCTGAGATCTCAGTGCTTCTTCGTAGAGCTCGATGAAGTCTTTTGAAAATCCTTTTTTCTTAAGTTCTTTGCTACTACTGGGGCGTATAGGCAAGTAGCTGTAGAAGCCTAGTTTCTTTAAGTGAAAAAATGTTGAAAGTGGAGGGAGAGGCGATACTGAAAGAATTATACTGAGAGGTAGTGTATCACGTTTGCTTTTAAAATGTAAAGAAATATTATTAAACATGTTTAATTCCCTAGTAGACTGTTATCCTCTTGTAACTGTTGCAGTAAACTCTAGAGTTCCTCCGCTATACTCTATGACTATTTTTACTGAGCCTACGTTAGAGGGTATAGTGACTGTCGTTAAATCTAGCTCGAATTTAGTTGTCTGTCCAGCTGGGATATTTAGGTTAGTTTCTATGGGCCCCTGTGTAGTCGACTCGACAATTATCCATATTTTAACGTTTTCATCGAGATCAGCTCTTCCAATATTTTCGAGTACTGCTACTAGCTTAGGTGGAGTAGAGGAAGCTAAGATAACAGGAACTGGTCTTACATTCAGAATGGGCCTTGATGTCGCTGAAGTTACTAGAGAGATGAGCCACCATGCTATAAGCATTCCTACAATTAGTGCGGCTACTATTATGAATAAGTAAGATATTGTTACGTCTCCCTTTTTATTTAATATTTTCCTTATTCTTGTCTTCACGAGAGTTTTGAAGAAGGTAGGGGTATATAAATTATTCTACTCTGTTGCAAAAGACTATATATTTTTCAATATATATGAGTAAACTTCTTCCGCATCTCCATCTACTATTATTGAGTCTATAAACTTGAGGAATTTTTTATCTAGTATGTTTGGAGGATAAATTTTATTGAATTTATTGCCATCGCTTATATAAATTTCCGATACTGTGTAGTTGAATCCTTTAGGGGATACTTTTCGTTCAGTTTTTATGAATACATCAAATAGTCTAGGTATTTCGCTGGGCTCTATTTTCTCGATACTGCTTCTAATGAGTATTGCTAGAGACTCTACAGCTTTCTTAACTGAAGGGCTGTGATATGTTGTTATTGACGGAATTCCGGCCCTGCATACTTCAATCCAGCTTAAGATTTCTTCTCCTCGAAGCTCGCCTAGAACTAGAATATCGGGTCGCATCAGATAGAAGGCATCTCTTATCAACTGAGTTAAGTTTTCTCCTCTGCTTCTAGATATTAGAGGACTTGAAGGCAGCTGTAGCTCGGCTCTTGCTTCTACGATGCATATTCGTAGATAGGGAAAGAGTCTGTGCAGAGTAAAGAGCATGCTATTAAGTAAAGTTGTTTTTCCTGAACCTGATGGACCTGTTATAGTTATTCCTGTCTTGCTTAACATTAGTAGAATTAATCTCGCTGCTAGTTCTCTATCAACTATTTCTGTGAGTTGAGGAATTCTCTGTAGCCTTACTGCTACCAATTCAGGTTCAATGGAGACTTCAGGTAGCGATAGAAGTATTCTCCAGCCGTTGTAGTCGGCTTCAGCATGGGGCTTTGATATACTTAATTGGGCGCCACTGTATATTGCTAGAGACATTATTATTTTTTCGGGTATTAAGTTGTTCTCGGGGAATATTACTTTGAATCTACCTTCAGGCGTTGTTATTCCGATATTCTTTCCTCTAATGAATACTTCTTTTACTTTTGGATGTCTTACAAGAGGATATATTTGTAACCATGGTTCGGTCATAACTTTTGGCCACACATATACTTCTCTAAGATTATATTTCCAGCCGAAAGTACCTTCTTTTAGTTTTTCTACTAAGTCAAAGTTGTCGTAGCGGAGGTCTGGATGTTCTTTAGCTTTATTTTCTTTAAGCTTAGCTATGTATTCGCTTAGATTACTAATGCCTAAGCTAGGTTTTATGGGCTTTTTGGGAAGCGATATTCTAGGAGCTTTTAGCTTTATTTTCGGACCTGCTGTCTTCTGCTTTTTCTTGACCTGTTTTTTACTATTTACTTTACTTATTTTCTTTTGGAGAATTTTTACTGCCTCCGACATATTTTCTACTCAAATAAAGATATAAATAAACTATATTTTTCCTTCTTTGATTTTAGTTCACTTATTTTTTCTTCGTATTTTGATATTTCTTGTTCTATTTCACTAATTCTTTCTTTTACAACAGATATAATATTATTATCTATATTGAATCCTAGGTCCTTTAAGACTTCGAGAACTACTTCGCCCTTTGGCTGTAAATCAACTTGAAAGCTTTCACTTGGCGTTTTCTGATCTAAAGACTCTAAAATTAGGCTTTCTTCAAAATCCTCTTTTTCAACTACTTCTTCTTCCTCTTTCTTTTTAAGGAAGCTCATATAGGCATTCATTGATTAAGTATTTTTATTTTTTTCTGTTTAGTTGCCAAATAATATAAAAATTTCCATATACTGCTAGGTATTTTTGTTCCAATGAATCTTATATTAAAATTACCTATGGAACAAGATATTGATGAAAAGGAGGGCTCTAATAGTTATATTGTGTACTGTAGTAACTGGGCTCAGCTTAATTAAAGCCCCGCCGGATAAATCTCTTGCAAAAATTGAGAGTCCTTGGGCTATACGCGAGCTATACTACATAAATGGTAGCCTCTGGTGGAGACATTTACTGAAAAAGTGTTTGATTATGCACGGCACATTAGAACTATGGTACCCAGTATACGTTAACGTAAGTGATACGATAACTGTGTACATTACTTACAATTGTAATGAGTATAGCAGAAATGTAGTGTGGATAGGGTACATTGGTCATACTTACAAGAATAGAATCTTAGACTTAGGAGTACTGAGGTTCGGTGCTATTGTTATTCCAAGTACTCCTGGAGTGCGCAAGACTACCTTTAAAGTAAAAGCAAATGAGACAGGCATATTTGTGCTCAATGTAATGGTGGGAAGCACTTTAACATCAAGTTTTCACATATTTTCAACAATTATAGGAGAATCTCCTGATCTAGGTTTTAGTTATAGAAATTACGCCAATGTTATTTCAGAATTTAAAAAGATTGAAAAACTTTTAAATGATAAAAAAGAACTTTCAATAAAGTTATATGAACTTAATGCTTCTAAAGAAATTCTCCTAAGGGAAATAGCTGAACTTGAAAAGAAAATTTGTGCACTTAACTCAACTCTAATTGAACTTAAAGCTAACTTGAGTAAATTAAAGCAAATCTATTTAAACAAAAGTAGTGAAATTAATAGATTAGAAACTAAGGTTAATGACATTGCCAAAGAAAATAAAGCTCTACTAAGTGAGATTGCAGAAAGCAGAAACTCCGCATTCATTCTCTTTGCATTTACAGCAGTACTAGCAGCAAGCACAGTAGTCTATAGAAAAAGAAAGCTAGGCTATATTCTATCAATAATGCTTTTGCTAATACCGATGATATATTCTCAGCCTTCAGCACAGACAGTAACTGACGTTATCTACAGTAAAGGACTGAAAATAGAAGTAATTTACCCAGCAGAGCCGGAATTTCCGCTTAAAATAATAGTAAAGTATCCTTATCCACTAGATACACTGCTAAAAGGAGCAGTATTTATGTACAGAGTTGATAAAACAGGCTTATATCTCGTCGGTAAAAGAAGCTGCCTCGAATTTGAGTCTGTTGATAGTAACTTCTTATCTAAAACTGATACTGTATACACAATCTTTGATAAATCCACTATTTTTGATTATAAAATACCAGAAAAATATGACTGCTCGTACTTTGTAGATATTTTTCATAACAAAGGAAATCAAGTAATGTATCGGCGTACAGAACGCAAAGTATTTTACGGCATTTATGCTATAAGTTACTTACTCTATAGCTTAGAAGGAGACTTTTTCCATCGCTTTAAATCAATATTTTCTAGAAGTCTTGTAAATGTTAAGGAATACGAAAACGAAGTCACTATACTAAGAAATCTAACAATTTCTCTTAATGCTAGTATTCAGGAGCTACTAAATTATAAACTACAGCTTAGCAATTTGGCTAAAACCCTAGAAGAAGAAATTATTAACACTAAGAGTGAAATAAGCGAATATAAAACATTAATCTGTGAACTTAATGTACGTGAAAACAAGCTTAGTGAGCAGTTTAATAGTTTAATTGAAGAAAACCTTAGACTTAAAAGCGAGAAAGAGTTCTGGATCACTGTTTATCAAGTATCAATAATTGTATTAGTTTTTTCAATAATAGTTTCAGTACTAATAGTTTGTAAAACAAAATACATGGCAGCGTTTCTAGTATTTCTGATAATTTCTTCAGCGTTATTTGCGGCAGTGAATGTACGTGCAAAAGAAGCAATTATAGCTGAAGACAGAGATCCTCCATGGCCTTCAAAGTATAAAACATATTCAAAAGCAGTGTCAATAAATGCTGGAGTAAATACTAGTATCACTGTAACTATTCGTGTTAGCGTTTCAGCATATGCTTGTTTTCCAGGAAACTATACTAATGTGCCTGAAGGTACTTTAGTTAAGGGATTTGCTTGGGTTTATTTAAAGAGCTATTTAATTGATTATCGAGGAACACGCACTATTGTTGCACATGGAGTAGAAAATGGCGGCGCGTTTAGCGACAGTAATGAAGATAGACCTTTCATTTTAGCTGGCCTTATGTTGTCTTCTAATAGTCGTTCAGGATACTATGAAGGAGTAAAAGTGTACAGAGATCCTGCAGACAATAAGGTTTATGAAGTTAGGTTTAGGACTTACTGGCCTGAAGGCAAGTACGTTGTTTTAAGCAAAAAGCAAGTAAACTTAATTACAACTAATAAGGAATTTACATTAGACTACTATGTTTATAGAGAATATAGAGCAAATAATGGTGAAGTATACTATTGCGGAGACGCTAAAATTACGAGAAGTATTCACATAAACGTACCGATATTCATTACAATTAAAAGCGACTCTTATTATGAGGGAGAATTTAGAGTAGATGTTTTTGCTTGGCTTAAAGTGTGGTACGAGATTAGTAATTCTATGGAAAAGCTTCGTTTTTATGCGATATTGGCTGATAGTGGTAGGAGTCTTTCGGTTCCAGTGGTTTATCGTTGGCTTACTGTTCCTGAGTGGTTTAGTGGTGTAACGCCTTTCACTACTGTAAAAGAAGCT
>QMRV01000055.1 GCA_003649445.1 Thermoprotei archaeon
CAGTGTAGACTCCTGTAGCTTCATCTCCATGAATACCAGCCACTATAAATACTTCGGGCTTCCCCGAACCAAACTCATACAGCTCTACTTTGCACGAATCAATTTTAATTGACTTCTTCACAGCAATAATAATATGTTAAGCAATAAATCACTACTTAACGGCAATTTAGCTTAAAACCCTAAAGGTTCTCCCACTACTATAACGTAGCCTTCTTTAATGGCGGGAGGCTTAATCTTGAGTATGAGCACATTGTACTTCATTTCCTCTACTGGAATACCGAATCTCATCGCATTGAGCTTAACTGCAACTTTCTCAGCTCTTTCGATAGCTCTCTCTAAGCAGGACTCTATTTTATTGTATCCCGCTATAAAGACTAGTTTCTCTGGCCCTAAAATACTCCCGGCAATACGGTTGCCGTAGTAGTCTAAGACCACTAAGTGTCCGTCAGCTGAAACAGCGTTAGGGCTATGTATGAAAGCTTCACAGAAAACTTCTTCTCGCCTAAGTTTATTTGCTTCTTCTACACTCTTAGTATTCCAGTGCTCAACTACTTCAAAACCATTTTCTTTAAGCAATTGGATTAATCCAAGTTCTCTTACAGTAACACTTCCGGGTATACCTACTCTTTTAACACCACGCAGTATTTCCGAGACCTCAGCTTTACATTCTTCAGCGTTTTCAGCATAGAACGTGATCCAGCCTCTCTTCCTCAAATTTTCTAAAGTTTCCTCAGCGAGCTCTCTAACGTATCTGCGCTTAACTTCCTCAAACATCAGTCTTCCTCATACACAAGAATATATAATAGTTAGCTGACAGCATTCCCTGCTTCACTTTTTCCTCCAGCCAGGATTCCATCTCTTCATAAATCGACCTCCTCGATGTCTAGGACCATTTTTCTGGATGTATTTTACACAAACTAATGCTTTAGGATTGTGTATCCGAATTCTTCTCCTTATTCTTCTCCTTTTCTTAATCATAATCTCAGTAATAATACTAATTCGAGATTAATAAACTTATGCTACATTATCAATAAATATTTTCTATTTAATTTAAGTACCAAAATTACTAAGAAAACCATACATTCATATTTAAATTAACTAGAAGTAAATGATTAGAATTACTAGTAAAAGTAAAATAATGAAATTAATATAACTCAAAGTAGCTAACAGCACATAGTAAGAAACTCTACTCCAGGCGAATCTGTCATGAATAATAAATATATACTTTATGCAATATACTTAAATATGCTTAAGCATAAGAAATTCTGGATGCCTTTATGCCTAAACGTACAACTGTAATACTTGAAGATGATATCTACGAAAAACTTATTCAAGAAAGCATCAGGAGATATGGCACTGCAAAAGCTTTATCAAAAGTACTAAACGAGCTACTTAGGGAAAAACTTAGTGCTCGCCACGAACTGCTTCAGCTCATATACTCCGATAAGCTTGTCGAAATAAGTTTAGAAGAATTTGAAAAATTCCGCAGAGAGCTGAGCAAGAGGCTTGAAGAACGATGATAATAGATACAACTTATCTACTTCCACTAGCGAGAATAAGTATTAATACGGATTTACTCAAAGCTATAGCTGAAAAAAGGCTTAAAGTAAAAATAAGTTTCAGTGACCTAAAAGTGAGTTTAATTTCACTATTTGAACTTCAGGCTAAAGCGTCTAAACTAAATATTCCACCAGAGTACGTGTCGAAAGCTATAGACGTAATATTAAGGAATTTTACTGTAGTGCCATTTTATCAAAACAAAATAATTAGTAAAGCTCATGAACTCCGCAGAATTATAGACGACTATATAGATTGCATTATAGTAGCGACAGCAGTAGTTCTTAAAGAAGACTTAGCTACAGAAGATAGAACTATATTATCTGTGAAAAACTTCATTAAGAAAAAATATAATATAAAAGTAGTAAAATATAAAGATATTGCTTTACCTAAATCATAACCAAAAATTCATAATTTAGATTAATTCTTCTCTAACTAATATAGGATAGTAATTTTAATTAATCTAAGACAAACTTACAGTCATATATATTTCTCTCCGCCAATATTAACAGTACGACGAATATAATTTTGGCAAAGTATATTTTAGTTAATTTTTGTTTCTAAATAAAGATAATTGCATAAATTAGCAATTTTGAGAGAAACTTTATCTACTAAATTGTTGTTAGCGTATGTCTTCAGCAGCGGCTGCTCAGGCTTCAGTTGTACTAGGTCCTATTATCGTAGTTGACTGCGAAAATTTCATCAAAGTACTTTCAATTGAGGAAAATCTTCTGTTAATTGAAGTAGAGGTAAAAGAGGGAGTATTCTCTAAGAAAGCAAAGTATGTCTATGTGACGTCGATTAAAGGCCTAGTTTTTATGGTTAAAACAGAAAGTAGGATAGACTATAAGAATGCGATAATAGTAAAAGGCAAGAAACTAGTTTTACCTCAGTTTGTACGAAGTGCTTTGGGGTAATTCAAGTAGTTTTACCTTAATCTATTCAAGACCTTAGCTATTTTATTAAATTCTTAAGGATAGTTTCTGCCGTAAAAAAGATAAAGAGCATAGAAGAGCTTTTAACATAATATGCTATAATTATCATTAAAGCGAACATTGACTAGAAAATTATGTTATAGAAAAATGAGCGATAAAATAAAATAATTTATTTTCCAAATAGTTTATTTATCATGGGTAGCAACGATTCAAGTCTGAAAAACACGTACCCTTTTAGCCCTACTCTCTCAGCTACTCGCATATAGTCTACTACATCCTCAGGCCTTTCTAAGAAACCGTGGCTTGTTTTAATACCTATGCATATATACGCTGGTATATTCTTCGCTATAGTTAAAGCGTCTATACATAGTCGTTTAAAAAGATCTAGCGAATATACATAGCCTGTCGGAATAACGAAATCGAGAAGCCCCGATCTAACCCACTTAGGCCAATCTTGGGCGACAACATATCTTGAAGTACTTGTCCAAACATAAGCAGAAAGTTTAAGACCTCTACTTCTAACAAGCTTGCCTGCTTGCTTTACGAAAGCTGTAATATTTTCGCAGTGAAATTCTTCCCATTTATACCATAAATCACTAGGATACTTTATTTCCAATGGGTCAACGCCGTATTCTTCAGCAAATTTTTTCCTACAGTTTTCGCAGTAACATAAGCCTCCTGGAGTCCTTACATAATCCAGACTTATACCGTCTACTTCATAATTATCAATAATTTCCCTTATTACATCAATCATGTAATTTCTCGCCTCGGTATTCGATGGACAAATATAGCCTCTGACTTCACCCTCAATACTCTTAAATGCCCAGTCAGCATGCCTTTTTAAAATAGGTCCAAGCTCTGCTCCCCCTTCAGAGTACACACATACCCAAGGATATACCTTAATACTATATTCTCGCCCAAGTCTTGAAGTCTCTTTCAATAAGTCTATGTTTTTGTATATTTTACCTTCTATAAGTTTTGAGCCATAACTTGCCCTAGATCTAGTGTCCTTAGCTAAAGGCAGTATGAAATTAAAATCGTATGTAGACAGCACTTTAAACAATTCCTCTAGCTTTTCAATACCCTTATTTGAATCCGGTACGAGATTCACAAAATGTGCATAGACTCCCTTAATCACAGTGCTACTTTTTCTTAAAAATATATTAACATATCTATTTAAGGTAGTCTGAAAATAAATATTTTAAATTATTTTAGTAAAATGGTATAAAATACGGCATAAAAGGATAAAAGGGCATAGGATAAAAGAACATAGGATATATCCACTGAAACGGATTGAAAAGCATGTAGAAGTAAGGGTTAAACATTAAGTGAATAGGGAGTAGCGTATAATAGTACATCAGCAGCGGGTTAAAGGATAAGCTCATGAAATAAGGGTTCCAGAAAACATAAGGATCCTGATATGCTGAAGGAGTATAATTTTCTTTTTTAGGAGTAAAGTAAGGACAAATCGGTGAGCTTGGATCAATTTTCATATTATGTAATTTGCAGTATCCATTGCTGTAGTAAATGCAATCTGAATGTCTTGGATTATAGGTCTGCACATAATTATGTGCTATAGCACAAAATATAAACTTATTGATTAGCCTGAAATAAATCATAAAACACAGTACAGTCTCTAACTATACTAAATCAGGATATTATGAAAAACTCTATGACAGCCGCCATAAACATTATTGAAGTATCGCTTCATTTCCGCTAAGACCCTTATTTACAAGTTCTTTATCATCTTTTCTAAATACAATCAAGGAGCCACGTAGTACCGAGAATAATATTTTAAGAGCTCATTGTAGGCTTCTATCGGATTAATTTCTCTAATTCTTTTAAACACCGAATATATGTACTTTAAAGCACACAAAAATTTGCTAAGATTTTTCCTCTAAGAATAATTGAGTTAAATTTCTTGAAAATGGTTCAAAAGAAGTATTAGAGAAAATGCTTGTATATTTGCTACTCAATAGCAGTAAAGGCTATAGTTCTCTCTGAAATCTTTTGAGAATCCACTTCCAGAAGGGTATTACATGAATTTGATTACCATTGATTTTTATCAAGTCTTCTTGATCCCATGTAACTATTGTTAATTTTTTGCACTCTAGTACTTTCGACGCCTTTTGTAGTGCTGATACTTCTCTCTTGAAATTTTCATTTACTAGTTCATAAGTTACCTGTATAAGCTGCTTTATGCTATCGTTTTCAACTATAACAAAGTCTACTTCATCTTCTTGTCTACTTCGCCAATAAAATATATTGTTGTTCGGTTCATATCCCTCCTTAACTAATTCGAGGAAAACAGCATTCTCTAGAAGTTTTTCAGGATTCCTTCTGCCTACGGTGTATCTGTAGAGCCCGTTATCTACTAAGTATACTTTTGGTGTAGTTAGCTCTAGTTTTCTTAAACTTATGTTTGTCAATACGGTTATTTTTCTCAAGAAAAACGCCAACTGAATATCTTCAAGTATTTTCTGGAAATTATATAGTGTTTTTTTGGCTACTTTTATTCCCCTAGACTTAAGTGTATTAAATACTTTATTTACCGAAAACTGGCTTGAAAAAGAAGATATTATTGATTTTATGAAAAACTCTAAAACATACCTATTTTTTACGCCATATCTTTCGATGATATCTCTATATATTACGAGATCTAAGTATTCTCTATAAAATGCTCTGGGCAAAACATTATTTAGTACTATGTCGGGAAATACACCTTTCTCAATATATTCATTTACAATACTCTTTATTTTTGCTTCTTCATATGAAGAGTAGTACTTTTTCTGCTGAATACCTTTTAGTTTAAATATTTCCTTGAAAGAGAAAGGATATATTTTGATAGGTATTGTTCTCCCTCTAAGCTGTGTAGCTATTTCTTTTGACAATAGTTTTGAAGAAGACCCTGTTACAAAAATGAAGTACTTTCTCTTTTCGTATAAAGTATAGACTACTTTTTCCCATTTACTTAGAGCCTGCACTTCATCGAAAAAGATGTACTGTGGCGGTTTGCCGTAGATCTCTTGATGTATTAGCGGCAGCTTTAAGGGATTTTTTATTTCAATATAGTCTTCGAAATTAACAAAAAGATAATCTTCGTCTCTAAGCTTTCTAACATTTTTAATAAAATAGTATAGAAAGAATGTTTTTCCTGCTCTTCGCGGCCCTATAACAGATATAATAAAGTTTTTGTTTTCTTTAATATGTACCAATCTCTCTTTAACATCTATACTCTTAATATCTTCCTTTTTGTCTAGTAAGTACGTTCTAACATCCATTCTTACTCCTATAGGGGAAAACTTTTACATAAATTTTTCTCCCTATAAGAGACATTATGTCAAAGACCATTAGAAGAATAAAGTCTTTCTACCAATACTAATTATAGTCCTTTTACTAAAACAATTATTGTAAGTTTTCTAACTGCGAGAAGCTGTTTCAATAGAGGAATATTAGTAAAGGTAAGTAGAACACAGCAGACACTGCTAAGCTTAAAGAAGTATTCTGTCTATTCTCTTGAAGGGCTTTTTAAGTCTCTCGTTGGCCCAGGAAAGTACGTCTACATGGCCTATATCGTATTGAGCAAACTGAAAAACAGCTTTATTTCCAGTATTAATGGCCTTTCAGTATATTTCAATAGCCTTTTCTCTTTCACCACTACGCCGAGATATATGTCTTATCCATATATAGCTCTACACAACAAGAGGTTCTTTTGGATTTTCATTTAAGAGCTTTAAAACTCTCTTAAAAGCTTCTTGAACGCTCTTCTTTACCGTAGGGAGGAAGCTTAAAGCAAATCATTAACTCGCGTAAAGGCTTCTCAAAAACATTGCAGACAATAACTTCCGCAGACCCTGAAATCTTTCCCTTCTTAAAGTCAAATTCTGCATTAATATCGTACTTACATACAGACATAACAGCATATTAAATAAGAAATATAAATGACTATTTTCCGACAGAAAATATAAGAGATTATTCTCAGTCCTCTTTTAAAACAAAAATGTATGCAAAAATATAGTTTGTTTAAATTATTATGGTTTTTAGTGAATAGGTTCTAGTTGAATAGCATTATAAAACAGCGAGAAGCTTTGCTCCCTCGAATCCTATGATTTCTTCAGATAGGCCTCTTTTTCTGACTGCATCGAGAAAACCTTCTAGCACATATACTCCAATGAAATCTTTCTTCTCTTCAAGTAGCTCAATATGCATTTCTAAGTTTTCTATGAAATCTTCTAATGGAATTAAGCCAAGTAAACATAGCTGCATTGAAGCAATAGTGTTCAAAATAATATTACTGAGATCCTTAGATTTAATAGAAAAGCTGTGAGCTTTAGCAACTAAGTCTGAACACCACTCTACCATAGAATTATCATCAAATATTAAGCCTAGTAGAGTAAATACATATGCTAGAGTAAGCATATGTCCTACTTTCTCATAAAACTCCACTATTCCTACAGTCGACTTCAGTGCCGTTCTCGCTTCATCTAAAGCTCTCAAGTAGTCTCCGCCAGCAATATAGATTAGAGCTAAAAGCTCTCTAACCATAGCCTCGCTGTACGGGTCATTTGCTTTTCTAAATACCTCAATACACTTATTTAAATTAAATCCTCCTATTTTCTCGTGAACAATACTCAAGCATCTTTTTGTATTTTCAGCTAAAATAAAGTCTATTAAAGCAATATTTAGCCTTACTCCAGCTGCTCCTCTATTGTCACGCCCTCTCAGAAAATACTCTAGTGCACTACTAAGATGCTTTTTAGCTTCACTAAGCTCTGCTTTCCTAAAGTGTAGTTCACCTAGAATATTCTCTACAATAGCTAATCTATGGTAATAGTCTTCTGGACCATAAGTGTTGACAATTTCTTTTTCATATTTTTCTAAAAGACTTTTGAACTCATATAATATTTCTTCAGCTTCACTATATTTTCTTTCATACATATTTATTAAAGCTTTAACTTGAAGAACTATTAGATAGGCATTAAGCCACTCTAGTTTACTAGAATACGTATTTACATCACTTAATATTTCTTCGGCGACATTAATGTACTCTTTTGCAAGCTTAGTGTTATTTAATACCATGAAACAGAAATATGCGTCATCAGCAAAGCTTGTTGCACACAGTGCTTTAAGTCTATTTTCATAGTTTTCTTCTCTTTTAGCTCCTTTATTTAAGAGCTTTATTAGCGTTCCACTATGATATATTATTGCCATGCCGCGTCTCTTAGGCATAGTTAAGAGCCATTCTTTAGGCTCTACAGACTGTTTTTCGTAGTGTGCTACTGCCGCTTTATGTATTCCTATCTTATAGTCGTCTCCAAGCACTATATTGTAAATAACATCTCTAAGCCACAGAGCATTATGATCAAATGCATACACTTCTTCTCCCTTATGAACACCTAGTTTTTCGATTAGTCCCCTTTTCTCGAGCTCACTTAAGTACTCTGCTGCGCGCCCACCTTTCCATTCCTTAAATATTTCTTTAAACTCACTTTTAGTAAAACTTAGTAAACAGGATGCCACATAAAGTGCTTCCTCGACGTCTCGGTGAACTGTCTTAATATATGCCTTAATTTGCTCATCTAAAGCATAAGGAATAGCTTTAAGTTCATTCAATCCTATTCGATTAACTCCTCTTTCTGCATAAACAGTATTTAGTACTATAGACATTCTACCCAGAATACCTCGAGTTTTCTCCCACAGCATTCTGAGAGCACTCTTATCTACTTCAAACCCCATAGACCTAGCTATTTTCTCTAGAGTATCTAAGTCTTCCTGCGAAACAGGAGGAACCTCTATCAGTAAAGCGTCTCCGCACGTTTCCTGAACAAAAATAGGAAAATTATCAGATTTCTCCACTAAATCAGGATAGCTATAAATAGCTATAAACGTCAAACCAGAAATATCTCCAGCAATTTTACGCATAATTTTCAATAAAGTCCTCCTATCAATAGCATCCACTTGACTTAAATCATCTACTACTACAATAACCCAGTCTAGATCCCTTTTCCTTAAAAGCTTCTCTAGCGTCTTCCTAAAATCTCTTAAAATAACTCTAGCGTACGTAGGCGGCAACTTAGGAGACATTAAAGCCTTCTTTAAATTACTCCAGTTGTCCTTAAGCCCAAGATACATTTCTTCCGAAAACTCCTCAAATCCCTTAACCTTGTCGTAGAGTTCCTCCAGCTTACCAGGAAGCACCCCAGGGAAAACATCCACCATTTCAATAAACTGTTTCAAAAGAGAATGCTTTATTTCACTAACATCTTTCTTTATACCCAATTCCTCATAAATATTCAGTATTAACCATCGAAGAGCTTTCTCAAATGTAATAAATGACCTTTTTCTCTCAAAATCCTCTTCTTCAGGCCTGACTTTAACCGTAGCTGTAACTACTCTGTACTCCGTACTGCTATTTCCTACACTATTTTCTAGATCAGCTAGCACTTTATTCACTAATGTGGTTTTACCTGACCCATAAGCACCATGGACGATAACAATAGTATCCCTTCTCTGAGCTTCCTCCATAGCTCTCAGAAGACTTTTCTCCAGAAGAGGTCTGGAAACATAGTATTTCAGTCTCTCACCACTAAGAGGCGTGCAACAAAATTTAGCAATGCAGGTAAATTCGTTTTCACCTGAAAATTTATTTACCATTACTAATAAAACAATAAAAAGTAAATAAATTTTACTCTACTAAAAAATACCAATACATATACCTTAGATAAAGGAGTTTTATCAAGTAAATAAAAATTCCTATTCAGAACTCTAAAGTCAAGCTGACCTCCTTGCCCAAATATAGTCTTCAAAATATTTACAACTTAAGTCTCTATAAACGATAGCAACTTTTAGCGAAAGTACAGTATCACGCCTAAGAAACGTGTTCTATCTCTCCAAAGCTCGCTGTAAACTTTCTCGACTTCATACCATTTAAATCTATGAGTTACTAAATGCGATATATCAATTACTTTAAATTTAAGGAGATTAAAAAACAGTTCGGTGTTTCTTCTCCTAGTCCAAGGGAAGTGCAGAGTTTCGACTTCAGGCTGACTAGTGAAGTGAGTTCCTATTATAATTCTGCTTGGAGCATTTATCTCATCATGGAAATCTAGTGTTGAAGGACCTCTAGGTGAACTCAATATGATTAATTTTCCCAGCTTTCTGACTAGTTTAATAGCCTCTGGAATAACACTTGGATTACCAGTAACTTCAAATACAACATCAGCCATCCTACCTTCACTAAGCTCGCGCACTTTTTCGTAAACTACTTCCCTACCAGCATTTATTGTAAATACAGCACCTGATTTTTCAGCTAACTTTAACCTAAAATCTGCGAGATCAACAGCTACTACAGGAAAAGCTCCGCATAGTCTACTAAACATTACAGCCATTTGGCCTAGCAGCCCCAATCCCGCAACAACGACAAAATCTCCTAGTGATACACTAGCTAACCTTACGCTATTCATTACGCCTGCCGCAATAGTATGGAATACTGCTTCTTCGTCGCTAACCTCATCTGGAATTTTTATTAATTCTCGCTCTGGTACAATCACGTATTCAGCATGTCCACCTAAGCTGGCAACTCTATCTCCTACTTCAAATTCTTTTACATGAGAACCCACTTCAACCACTTCACCTACATTACAGTACCCCGGTCTAAACGGATACTTCACGTAGTCAGCCCACCGCGAAGCCTCAGGAAACTGCCCAGAATAAGCAGTAAGCTCTGTACCCGTACTTATCAGCGTACAGCGAGTCTTCACTAGAACTTCATGTGGACCAATATCTCTCAGCTCCTCTTCCTCTATACTAACTTTAAATGGCTCCTTAAACACAATATAGCGTGACTTCATCGATAACATATTGGGAAACTGAAGTTAAAAACTTAAGTTTCCCGGAAGCATTACAATAGCTAAAATAATGAATACTAAACTAAAAGAAAGATAAAACCATTTTCTTCATTTTAATGAGAATTACACCTACACACTAAATTTATTTACATAAATTAAGCTATTGTCATAAGGGATCGGCATGTCTACATTAAAGCATTTAATTGAAGTAATAGATCTTTTAGAAAATCCTAAAGTATGTGGAGAGACTGTCAAACAGTTCTTTGAGAAGAAAAAACTTTTGGATACAATAGAAATACACGTAGAGGAAGTAAGTGGAACTACAGGACACACAGATTTCATTAAGATAGTTATTTCAGGCAGCAGAGGCAAGCAAAATGGAGGCTCAGCACCTACACTCGGCATTGTAGGCAGACTTGGTGGCGTTGGTGCGCGCCCAGTACTAGTAGGCATGGTATCAGACGCTGATGGAGCAATAGTAGCTCTCGCCGCCGCATATAAAATAGCGGAAATGAAGAAAAGAGGCGATGTACTCGCCGGAGACGTTATTGTAGCGACTCATATATGCCCGAACGCTCCCATTAAGCCGCATAAGCCAGTTCCTATGATGAGTAGCCCTGTAGACATATTTGAGCTACTTAAAAGAGAAGCAGACCCCCGGATGAACGCTATTTTAAGCATAGATGCTACTAAAGCAAACTGGATTATAAAACACACAGGATTTGCTATTACTCCAACAGTTAAAGAAGGCTGGATACTGAAACCAAGCCCCGACCTCGTAGACATTTATACCAGAGTAACAGGCGAACCCCCAGTCATAGTACCCATAACGATGCAGGACATACTACCATTCTCTACATCAGTATACCACATAAACAGCATAGTACAGCCCTGGATCTACACTACAGCACCCGTAGTAGGAGTAGCAACAACTACAAGAGTGCCCGTACCCGGCTCAGCTACAGGCGCAACCAATATATGGGCACTAGAACAAGCAACACGATTCGTTGTCGAAGTAGCTAAAGACTACACAGCTCATAAAGCAAAATTCTACGATGAAGAAGAATGGAATAAAATAATTGAAGTACATGGAAGCATTCAAGAAATACTGAGAAAAGGCGCGCCGCCATGAAGCTGGCCCTTGTAACAATAGGCCAAACCCCTAGAACAAACATACTAAAAGATATCGCGGATCTCTTGAAAAACATAGACTACGCAGAATACGGAGCTTTAGACGGCTTAACTAGAAAACAGATAGAGCAGCAGTATTTTCCTCGAGAAAACGGAGAATTCTACGTCACTAGGCTAGCAGACGGTACACAAGTCAAATTGTCGAAAAACGTATAACAGATAGACTGAAGAAGCTAGTAAAGGAAGTAGAGAATAAAGCAGATATAATAGTAATAATGTGCACTAGAGACTTCGAAATAAAAATCAAATAAAATAATAATTATTCCTAGCAAAATAATGACTAAGATCGTTGAGGCACTACCCCCTAAGAAAATAGCCGTATTCATCCCAGATAAAAAGCAGACGCAAATGACTCTAAACAAATGGAGCAGTATTGCGGAATATGTCAGCATATATACCCGTGGTCGCCTTACACAGACCCCTTAGAGACTCTACAGAAATACGCTAAAAAAGCTAGAGAAGTAGACCTCGTAGTAATGGACTGCATAGGCTACACCAAAGAACACAGAAAAAACAGTAAGTATTCAGGAAAATCGGTCCTCCTACCAAGAATACTAGCAATAGCCACAGCACTAAGTTTCATTACAAGTACAGAAAAATAACACCCTACATAGTAGTGAAGAATTCTTAGAAGAAATAAAAAATCAACTAAGCAATAGAACACCGTAAAGTAAACTAAAGGCTATCTAAAATAATTAATCTTAGGAAAACATGATACAGAAAGCTGACGCAAAAGATGTTAATGAAATAGTTTCAGTTATAAACGAATCTAACTATCAGGCCTACCGTAGCATAATACCGCCAGAACACTTTAAACACCCAGTAGTGACCCACAATCAGATTCTAAGGGACATGAAAGAGATGATATTCTACGTATATAAGCTCAAAGACAAAGTAGTAGGCGTAGCGGCACTAAAACCTCTACATGAAAAAAGGACAGGCCTAGTTAGATGGGTATACGTACACCCAAAGCACCAGCATAAAGGCATAGGATCAGCTCTAATAAAACATATTGAAGAAGAAGCCCGTAAACTGAATTTAAAGAAACTACGCTTATTCACTCACGAAAAAGCTGTCTGGGCAATAAACTTCTACAAAAAACACGGATACAGAATAGTCGGCTACATACAGAGAACAGCATGGAAAGACATCCTAATGGAAAAAGACATAGCATAAAGCAGACAGCTCATAATACCCTTTGTATTTTTATAACTCATGAAACCTACAATCAATATATCGCATAAATTAAAAGAAAAAGCTGATGAAAACAGATAAAGATATTTCAGCTTAGTTTACAATATTTTAAATAACTTCAATTAATATATTGCTATTAAAATTAAGAATTAATAAATAACAATATTTACTAATAAGTTTCACTAAAATCAAAATCATTCTGAGTATAATAAATTATAATATAAATCTACAATATGCAACAAATTTAATAGCATAACAATAAGTGAAAATAAAAGGATATACATTTCTTTTTTTTTTTTTTTTTTGTTTTTTATAAATTAAATAATAAAAAAAATAAAATATTTTTTATTATTTTGATCATAAAACAATAAAA
>QMRV01000056.1 GCA_003649445.1 Thermoprotei archaeon
CAATACAGTATGTGCCTGAAGGAGTATCAAAGTATCATGGTAAGGTCAATGCAACTGAACTTGTAGAAAAACTTGAAATAACTTACGATATGGATGAAGCAAAAGAAATTGTTAAGGCACTAGCTTACATAACTAACCACTACTTACCAGCACTACAGCTACATGAGAAAAAGTTCTACAATAACGTAAATATTAAGCATATTGACTGTGCTGTAGGATGGGCTGTATACATGGACTACAAGCCTATACAGATTGAGCAAGGAAATAACCCAGGTTTTGTCTACGGCTTCCTAATGTGCTCAGGACTATGGAGAGCTCCTACACCTAAACCAGCAGTTCCAGCTGGACTGTATGAAACTGTTAATGCTACATACAAGACTGTAACAACTATTTCAAGTGAGTTAAAGACTATTAAAGATCAGTTATCAGCTCTCGCTGGACAGGTAGGAACACTTACTGCTGTTGCAGCAATAGAAGGCATTATTATCATAATACTAGCAGTAGCAGTTGTAATGGTTTCCAGGAAAAAAGCACCAGAAACATAAATCCTAATATTCATATAAATGTTTTTTATTTTTCTCCTAAACAGATAATAAAATATTTATTCCTTGGACATACTTATTACGTGAAGTAAGGGGGTGAAGTACATGAGGTGGATTATTAGAAGAGCTCTAATAGCGATTCTTACAATATGGATAGCTATGACCATAACTTTTGTATTAATAAGGCTTATGCCGGGAAACTTCATTGAAATGATGATACTTTACTACATGAATACCTTTGGTTACTCTGAGGAAGAAGCCAAGCAGGAAGTTTACGCGTTATATAATGTTAACTTGGATGAACCTTTGTGGAAACAGTATCTTGAATTCATTACTGGAATACTACAAGGAGACTGGGGAGTAACATACTGTGGAAGAGCTCCTGTTCTCGATTGTCTGCTTTACGCGTTACCTTGGACTATTTTCCTGTTATCAATATCCATGACTATATCGTTCTTGATAGGCATAGGACTAGGCATGCTAATGGCGTATAGAAGAGGAAGTCTTTTTGATAACGTAGGCTCGCTTCTTTCAAGTATTTCTTCAGCTATACCCAACTTTATTTTAGGTCTTCTTTTACTCTACTTTTTAGCTATACAATATCCAATATTTCCTGCGAGAGGTAGCTATGATATAAGAATTAAACCAGGCTTTACTTTAGAATTTATATCGAGCGTACTATACCATTCATTCCTTCCTATGCTAGCATATGTTTTGACGAGCTTCGGTGGATGGGCACTAGCTATGAGAGGAAGTACTGTCAGAGTTCTTGGGGAAGACTATGTTATGGCAGCTGAAGCAAGAGGATTAAAACCTAAACGTATTACATGGACTTACGTAGGAAGAAACGCAATACTTCCTCTTTTCACAAGCTTTGCTATAAGCCTAGGATATATGTTCGCAGGGTCAGTGTTTATTGAATCCTATTTTGCATATACAGGCATTGGTCAAGTAATAGGCCTAGCGCTTTCCTATAGAGATTATCCGCTTATTCAAGGAGGATTCCTGTTAATAATTATAGCTGTAGTAATTTCTAACTTTATAGCTGATCTTCTATATGGTGTGCTTGATCCTAGAGTAAGAAGAGGGGGAGGATATGAGTAAAATTAAAGACTTTATCTACGAGCATATTTACACTCCACTAAGAATCTTATGCAAAGATAAAACAGGATTAGCAGGACTTATCATAGTCTCAGCGTACATGGTAATGGCTATAGTTGGCCCACTATTAGTTCCGCTAGACCTTACTCCACGCTTAGAAGAAAAATATCTTCCTCCCTCTCTTAAACATCCTCTGGGAACAGACTTTGCTGGAAGAGATATTTTCGCCCAAATCGTACATGGAGGGCCTCCTGTACTGAGAGTAGCTTTCCTCGCAGCTCTAGTTACAGTTGCTATAGGAACAATAGTGGGTCTTATAGCAGGCTATGCGGGCGGTATACTAGACTTAATTATAACATCAGTCATAGATATTTTCCTAACAATACCTGGCTTTCCTCTGCTAATGATAATTGCTGTATGGCTTATGCAGTCAGGAATGGATGTAACGGAGCTACATGTAGCTGTGCTGCTGAGTATAACAGCTTGGCCTGGATTAGCGAGAGCTGTAAGATCTCAGGTGCTGTCTATTAAAAAGGAGCCATACATAGAGGTAGCTAAGTGCCTAGGATTAAGCAGATTTTACATAATCTTTAAAGAAATACTTCCGAACATGATGCCTTATATAGCCATAAACTTTATGCTGAACTCAGTCGGTGCCATCTACGCCTATACAGGACTGCTTGCATTAGGACTGCTTCCATATTCTCCGGGAAACTGGGGAGCTATGATTCATATGGCTCAAGCATATACAGGTACTATTGGAACAGGGTGGTGGTATGTTTTAGCACCTTCTATGGCTATAATTATTTTACAAATAGGGCTCGTGTTTCTAAGTAATGGCGTCGATAAGATATTTAATCCTAGGTTGAGAGAGGAGTGAAACTATGGATACTGTAATTGAGGCTCGAGAAGTAACGAAAATATTTCCTATAGCTGGGGGAATGTTTTCTAAGAGACATTTCATTAAAGCAGTAGACAGAGTTAGCTTAGAGATAAGGGAAAACGAAATAGTGGCACTTGTAGGAGAATCGGGTTGCGGTAAAAGTACTTTAGGCAGACTTATGCTGGGTTTAATTAAGCCTACTGAAGGAAAAATACTATACATGGGTAAAGATATCTGGTCTCTTAAAGGAAAAGAATACGAAGAATTTAGGAGAAATGCTCAGCTTATACCTCAAGACCCTTACTCGGCACTGAACCCTATGAGAAATATTGTTTCACAGTTAATTCCCCCACTATTAAAGTATAAGATTGTTAAAAATAAGAAAGAAGCTCTAAAAAAAGCTGCAGAGCTACTTGAACTAGTTGGCTTGGTTCCTCCCGAAGACTTCTTTAAGAGATATACGTGTAGGCTGAGTGGAGGACAGTTGCAGAGAATTTCTATAGCTAGAGCTATTAGTGTTCAGCCAAAGTTTATTGTGGCTGATGAAGCTGTTTCTATGCTTGATGCTTCCCTTAGAATAGAAATACTTGATATCCTCTTGAATCTTCAGAAAAAATTCAAGACAGCGTATCTTTTCATTACACACGACTTAGCTATAGCTAGATACTTTGCTAAAGAAGGAAGAGTAGCTATTATGTACTTAGGAAATATCGTAGAAATAGGTAGAACAGAAGATGTCATTAAAAACCCATTACACCCATATACTCAAGTACTGATTCAAGCAGTTCCAGTACCCGACCCTGATTTAGCTGCTAAAAGAGGATTACCTAAGTTAAAAAGCCTTGAAATACCTAGCTTAATTAATCCTCCTTCTGGCTGTAAATTCCATACAAGGTGCCCTTACGCCGAAAAAATATGTGAAGAAAAAGTGCCGGAATTAAGAGAGATTAAAGGCCGTTTAGTAGCTTGTCATCTATACTAGCTTACTCGCTATTTTACTCACTTTCTTTTATTGATATAGGTGACAGGCTACATAGTGTTCTCCTCCTATATCTATTAGCTTGGGGGCTTTTTCTTCACATATTTTCATTCTATGAGGACATCTTGGGTGGAATTTACAGCCAGAAGGAGGATTAACGGGATCGGGTCTTGGACCCGGTAATGGGCGAAGTTCTTCTATAGGACCTACTATTGAAGGTATTGATTTAAGTAGTGCTTGAGTATAGGGATGTTTTGGCTCGTAAAATATTTTTCGAACATCTGCTACTTCCACTATATTTCCTAGATACATTATGGCTATTCTGTTGGCTATTTCAGCTAGAACAGGTAGGTCGTGTGTAATAAAAATCATTGTTACTCCTGTTTTTTCATGAATTTCTTTAAGTAGAGACACAATATACTTCTGTGTAAGAACATCGAGTGCTGAAGTAGGTTCATCTAGAATAATTAGCTTTGGCTTAAGTATAAAGCTTAAAGCAATAAGTGCTCTCTGCTTCATACCTCCGCTCATTTCATGCTGGTACATTCCTAGTACTCGGCTAGCGTCGAGACGTACTTGCTTAAGTAGTTTTTCTGCTTCTTCAAATACTTTTTTAGTAGATATCTTTCCTTTATGATCTACTACAGTGTCTATAAAGTGATCTTTTATTTTTATAACAGGATTGAATGAGTTTTGAGCTCCCTGAAAGACAATTGATATTTTTTCCCATCTAAATCTTCTTAAGCGTCCTTTTGGAAGAGACAATATATCTATTTCCTTACCATTATCTCTAAATATTATTTTTCCGCTTTTGATATACCCGTTAGGATCAACTATATTTAGTATAGCGTGAGCTAAAACAGATTTACCGCAGCCGCTCTCACCAGCTAAACCCAGTACTTCTCCCTTGTATACATCTAAGTAGACATTGTCTACTGCTCTAAGTATTCCTCTAGGTATTTTGAATTCTACAGTAAGTCCCCTTATGCTAAGCAGTACTTCACGCGTACCTAAGCTCATTTAGTCACCTCGTTTTCCGGCTAATTATACTACAATGAATTATTAAAACTTTAGCTCTTTAAGCATAGTTTAGTTACTTTTCTACCGACCATCAAGATTTCAACATTCTATTTACTTAAGAGTACTTAATGGATTAAGTACCGGGCAGTAGTCTTATTAAAACCTGAATACTACTATAGAATATGAATCCTTTAGTAGCAAGAGTAGCTTTAACTATGGCTGTGCTCTTTCTACTATTATCTTTTCTTCCACTGCCTTACTTAATTGGAAAAAGAGAGCACTATGCTTCATTCGTTATAGATGTTTTAGCTATAGTCTTTTCGTTTATTTTCTTTATTTTAGTAGTATGGGATATTAGAAGACAAGTTAAGAAAGAGCTGGAACAGGAAATACTACCTATTGAAGAAAAATAACTTTGATATCTGTTGAATAAAATTAATTAATTCTACTGTATTTAGTTTAATAAGAGGTGAAAATTATGGAGTGGACTGTAGAGTACCGTCCTGCATACTCTTTGCTTAGAGTAAAGTTAAATCCAGGTGAAAGTGTTACTGCTGAAGCTGGCGCAATGGTTTTAATGAAAGGAAATGTCGAGATAAAGACTCATACTGGTGGTATTGCTAAGGCGTTGCTTAGAGGTATTTTCGGGACTGAAAGTGTTTTCTTGAATACTTATGAGGCGAAATCGTTTGCTGAGGTATGGTTTGCTCCAAGTGTTCCCGGAGACATAGCTTATGTTCCATTGAGCGGCGAGGGATACATTGTCCAAGATATGTCTTATTTAGCGCACCACGGTGACGTAGATGTAGGTGTTGCTTGGAGAGGGCTGAAAGGACTTCTTGCTGAAGGAGAACTTATCTGGCTTAAGCTTAAAGGTGTTGGTGGTATGTGGGTTAATACTTATGGTGGATTAAGCAGAGTAAACTTGAAGCCGGGCGAGAAAGTGATTGTCGACAATTTCCACTTTGTGGCAATGAACGAAGATATTAAATGGAGAGTAAAGAAATTCGGTAGATGGAAGAGCTTCTTTCTTGGAGGCGAGGGTCTAGTACTTGAAGTCGAAGGCCCAGGAACAGTCTACATTCAGACAAGAATCCTCCCGCCGCTAGCAAGACTTATCGGAAAGTATTTGCCTTCGTCTTCAGGCAAAAATATTGAAATAGAAGGGTTCAGTATAGAACTATAGTCTTAGCTTATTTTTAGACATTATTATTGTGGTTTTCCTTTAATTGAACTGTAGAGAGTAATTGAGTTCACAATAGTCTATGGGAGTATATTTACGTTGAGGTATTTAATGTCGCTTAACAGTATTACAAGTAAGCATAGATCATAGGTAAGTTTTTGCTATTTTTATAATAAATACACATGGTTTTCTATCTATAGAGAGAAAACACAGTCTTCTTATTGAAATATATACTAATCTTAGTTTTGATTTTAAAGCATAACTGTTTATAGTACTTCCATATTTTCCTCATTTAGGGAAATCGAAATAAATTAGAGTACTGGTAACTAAAAGCTTATTTCTTTAATGTAATACCTCTTTTTTGCAGCTCATTTAAGAAAACTCTAAATTCTTTTTCTGCCGAGAGTTCGCTGAAAATTCTTTTAACTCCATGATACTTGTCGAAACCTTTGTCTGCCGAAACTATAGTATTTACGCCCAGTCTTTTCATTAGATTTAAGTTTATTAAATCACTTATGCTTAGCGGATACTTACCGTACTCTTTAATAGCATTCCACTCATCTTCAATAGTTGGCTGAACTATTTCAAGCGATAGTAGTGCTCTTAGCGCTAAAAGAAAATCTGCTAGTCTGCTGGCTTTATATCTTGAGCACCATATAAGTACTTCGTCTTTAACGAGAGTAGAAGTTACTGCTCTTGTTCCTTTGCTGATTTTGTATAGGACATAGCCTGAGATTGCTTCGTTTAGTGTTATAACTTTTCTTTTAGCAGAAATCCATTTAATGAAAGTAGTTGAGTCAACGTAAAACATTAATCACTCCTCTTTAATTTTTCTTCAAGCTCTTTAATGACAGATAATTCGGGTTCTTTTAACTCTTTCTTCTTATCTCCCGTAATACCTAGCATAGTAAAAACAGGGTCTTCGGGCAGAAATGCTGGTCTTAAAATTATTTTCGAGCCTTCTATTTCCAATATAAGCTCATCGCCTATTTTCAATCCAAGTCTTTCTCTAACTTCTTTGGGTATACTTACTCTATATCCTGAAAGAACTTTAACTTTATACAAAATGTACCACTAAGAATACACTACATAAATACATATTTAAGACTTTATGTTGAGGAAGAGATTTCTCGGAGAAGTATTATATAGAGGATAAATGGGCTTTATACATGGTTTACGAAACTTTACTTCGAGCTAATGCTAGGTTTCCGAGGAAAGGAGAGGGCGATATTGCTGTACTGAATAATGGTGATTTGCTGCTAGCTTATACTGAGTTTTACGGTGATCGAAGCGATTTTTCTCCTGCCCGAATAATTAAGGCGATTTCGAGAGATAATGGAAGAACTTGGGAAGATTTTCGGCTGCTTCAAGAAAATGTTGGTGGATGTAATGTTATGAGTGTTAGTTTGCTTAGGCTTAAGAGCGGCGAACTCGCTATGTTTTACTTAGTTAAGAACTCTTATCATGACTGCCGAGTTTATATGAGGAAATCTTTTGATGAAGGAGAAACTTGGAGCAAACCTGTTCTCGTTACAGGGGAAGAAAGGTACTTTGTTTTAAATAATGATAGAGTTGTCCAATTATCTTCAGGAAGAATTACTGCTCCTGTAGCAGTGTACCAAGATCCTACTCAGTATAGTCGCTGGAAAAGTTTCATATACTACTCTGACGACAACGGAGAGACTTGGAAAAAGAGCTCAGGAGAAGTTGTTTTAAAGGATGTTGATAGCTGGGCGGGGCTTCAGGAGCCCGGTGTTGTTGAACTGAAGGATGGTAGGCTTATGATGTATATGAGGACAGCACTGGGCTACATCTATGCTAGCTTTTCTGAGGATGAAGGAGAAACTTGGAGCAAACCTGAACCACTGGGCAATGTTAAGGCTCCTCTGTCTCCATCTAGCATAAAGAGAATTCCGAAGACAGGTGATCTTCTTTTAGTGTGGAATGATAAAAGTGGATTTGACTTAAGTAAGGTTAAGAGGAGAGGCGTTGATATTGTTGATGAAGAGTTTCAGCGGAGGACTCCTCTTTCATGCGCTATTTCTAAGGATGAGGGGGCTACGTGGGTAAAGGTGCTGGACTTAGAGTCTAGTGAAAAGCATACTTACTGCTATCCAAGTATTACTTTTAAGGAAAACTTCATTATTTTCTCATATTACTTTATTGACGAGAACTACGCGCACCTGAAAATCAAAGTGCTAACTATTGATGAGCTATATGAGAACTCGGTTTAATCTCTTTACTTTCTTTTTTACATACTGCTTAATATTCGTTTATTACTTAAGTGAAACCTTATATACGAGCTTCTTCATTTCTTTGTGATGGAAGCTGTTGAAGTCATTAACTTAAAGAAATTTTTTGGAAATTTTCCGGCACTTAAAGGAATCTCATTTGAAGTAGAGGAAGGCGAAATTTTCGGGCTTATTGGACCAAACGGCGCGGGTAAGACAACTACTTTTAGAATTATTGCAGGACTTATTCCTCCTACCTCTGGCGACGTTAAAATAATGGGTAAGAGTATTTACGAGAATTTAAGCGAACTCAGACGCATTGTTTCTTATTTGCCTGAAGACGCTGGAGCATATAAGAATATCACAGGCTACGAGTTTTTGAAAATGGTTGCTGAAATCTACTATGGGAAGTCAAAGGAAGCTGAAGAGGCACTAGAGCTTGGAATAAGACTAGCTAATCTCGGCGACCAGATTCACAATAAAATGAAGACTTACAGTAAGGGTATGAAGCGCCGTATTCAGGTCGCTAGAGTATTCATGGTGAAGCCCAAGGTAGCCATTTTAGATGAGCCCACTTCAGGACTAGACGTTATACACGCTACTAAGGTGAGAAACATGATTAAAGATTTTGCGCAAACTTACGGCACAACAGTACTTATTTCGAGCCACAATATGCTTGAAGTAGAGTATGTTTGTGAGAAAGTAGCTTTGATTAATAAAGGTGAAGTTCTAGCTAAAGGATTTGTTAAAGACCTGCTTCAAGAACACGGCGTCAAAAACCTTGAGGAGCTATTTCTGCTTCTAGTTAAGAGGTGAGAACTATGTTGAAGCCTCTTGTAGTTAAAGAAATAAAAGACTTAATTAGAGACCCGAGAATATGGATTCCCTTTATTATTGGAGCGCTGATAATGCCGATAATGGCTTTAGTAATACAGTTTCCTATGAAATCTGTATTTGAGGAAGCTGTTAAAGGGTATTTAAAAGTCGGAGTAATATGCTTAGACAAGGGCTCTGAGGGAGCAAAACTACTGTCTTATTTAGAGTCTAAAAAGAATGAAAGCCGTTTAATAATCTACAAGATAGATTTTAGTGCAGAAGAGCTTTCATCGAATACTTTCAGGAAAATAGTAGATCATATTAGGCAACAGAAATTAGACTTAGAGTTGATCTTAGTCATTCCACCCGATTTCAGCGAAAAAGTAGTGAAAAAAGAGAGAGTTAAGCTGTACTGCCTCAATATTGTTAAAGAAATAACAATTTTCGGGGGCTCAGCTGCTAAAACAGGGAGAATACAGCCTCTCATTGAAAGGTATCTTGGAGAAAAGTACGCTGCGGGTGCTCAAGCACCATACGACGTGTTAGTGAATCCTGTCACAGAGCAGTCTGTAAGCTACCTTGAAGGCAAAGATATTCTTATTGCTGGTAGCCCGTTCATGTTAATTACTTCGCTTGGCTTCGCATCATTCTTCATGCCGCTTATTCTCATGATTATCGCCGTTACAGTAATACAGTTATCGGCTACATCAATGGCCGTAGAAAACGAAGAAAAGACTCTAGAGACTCTACTCACATTTCCCATCTCCCCCATGGAAATACTCTTATCCAAGCTTCTCGGATCCTTTATTGTATCAGTAATAGGCTCTCTCCTGAATATTCTCGGCTACATAGCATATATGTACATCTTCGCCTCAGCGTTCACTGTACCAGAGACATCTGAGTTCGAAACAGGATTCTTCAGTTTCAGCAACGTTATGATATCTACGCAGGACCTAGCTTTCATAACAATAAGCATGATAGCCACAATATTCTTTACCGCTACACTAGGCCTCATTATTGGAGCATTCAGCAGCGACGTCCGTATAGCCGGAACACTCGTAGGCCCGCTCTCAATGGCAGTATTTATACCAGGATATCTCGTAGCATTTGCTCCGCTCAAAATGTTTTCTCCAGCAGTTAAGGTTGCTCTCTACTGTATTCCGCTTACTCAGCCAATAATAATGGTTAAGCAGGCTATGATAAGTCGTCTTCCGCCAGAAACACCAGTATACTTGGCAGTATCTATTCTCTGTTCACTAGTACTGCTCTACGTGACTGCGAGAGTATTCTCACTAGAGACACTGTCAAATATTCAGTGGAAACTTAAGAGACTTAGAAAAAGAAAGCGAAGAGAAGAAACAGAATAAATCAGTGTTTTAGCACAGCTCCGAAAAGAATATTAGGAATTTTCTCAATCTTTAAAACAGGTGACATCTTGCCGGAAGTCAGCTAACTTTTAGTACAAAAAGAGCTTCTATCGAAATAGTTTTTCCTAAGAGATACAATTTCCGGGAAATAGAGCCTAAGTGGCAAAAATTCTGGGAAGAGAAAGGCGTAATGGATACTTGGATGGACTCCAGTATCACGGCGGCAGTTCACGCTGGCTGGCCAGATAAACTAGACGATAGGCTATTTCCAGCAGATCTTCAGCCTAACGGCTTCGATATTATTAGAACATGGGACTACTATCTCTTAGTTAGAGGAATAGCGCTTTTCGGGAAAACACAGTACAGAACAGCGCTAATAAACGGCATGATGAGAGGAACCGATGGCAGAATGATGCACAAGAGCTATGGAAACTACGTAAGCTTACTTGAAGTAATCGAAAAGTATGGAGCAGATGCTTTCCGTATATGGGTTGCTTCAGCAGCCGCCACTGGCTCTGACTTAAAGTTCTCTTGGCAGGGACTAAGCTACGCTAAGAGATTTCTCACTAAAATATGGAACGCCACGCGACTAGCCTACCTATTCATTAAAGACTACAAGCCATCGAAGAAAATGTCTCCGGAAGACCTCAAAGAGGTAGACAACTGGATTCTACGCGAATTTGCTCAAATAGTAAGAGAAGTAGAAGAAAGCCTAGAGGACTTCGACTTCCAGTCAGCTATAGTCAAGTTAATTGACTTCACTTGGCATAAATTCTGCGACCATTACTTAGAGCTAATTAAATATAGAGTAGCTTCAAGTGAAGCAGCCAAATACACACTCCACACCATTATACTCGACTTGCTTAAAATGCTATCAGTTTTCGCTCCCCATATATCAGAAGAACTCTACTACAGGCTCTACGAAGGAAAAGAACCTTGGATAAGCATTACAGTAGCTCCTTGGCCTAAACCCCCCCGAGTATAGTGAAGAAAAGGCTCGTATAGGCGATATAGCTGTAGCAGTAACAGCTGAGTTACGCAGACTCAAACACGATAAAAGAATACCTTTAAGCAAGGAAGTAGACTCAGCTACAATAAATCCAGGAAAATACCGCAGAGAAACAGAGCTATGTCTAGAAGACATCAAGAACACACTACACATAAAGAAAATAGTGCTCGACAACAAGTTCACTGAAGGAAGAAGAGTAGAAAACTATCCTGAAATAATTGTAGGCCTATAATATACTCAAGTCTTTTTTAAACGCTCTATACACTTAGATACTTCTCCTACAACTCTATCACAATCCCATACCTCTATCTCCTCGGGCTCAATCTCCAGTACATTTTCTTCAGGCACTATTAGTATTTTTCTAGCGCCTCTATATTTCTGAAATCTTTCTTCTAGGCGCCGCACTTCTTGCCTAGAAACACTCTTCTTCCACTTTACTTCAGCCACTAAGCTTACTTTCCTGAAAGACTGAAGAACAATGTCTACATCATATTCTTTCTCAACTGCCATACCTTTCCTCAGCCCAAATAGCTTCGACAATAGATTTCGGAAAAACTGCTCTACATGTAAAGGAAGCTTCATTAAGAAAACTTTCTCTACTTCCTCTACAGGTATATCTATCTCGGAAAAACCATACTTACTATCCAAGTAAAAGTAAAGATCTATTATAGGAGATACATGCTGATAATACCAGTACTTCTTATTAACTACATTAACTCTCTCAAGTACCCCTATGTTGCAGAGTGTAGTTAAATAGCTTTGAATTAAACTCGCGTCATCTTTTTCTAAGATCCTCCTCGAGTAAAGAAAAGAAGATATTTCAGTAGACTTTTTCTTCCCATTAGCCACTGCCTCCATTATAGCCAAATATGTTTTCTTGAGCTCTCTTTCTTCTTCCCTAAATATTTCGCCGATAAGCCTCTCTACAGTATTCTTTTGCTCCACTAAAATCCTCGGAATATCCTTATACACACTTTCTTTAAGTAAAGGTATAATCCAAGGCTCCCTAATATAGACAGCCGTATCTATTAGCTCTTTACCTTTAACTCTATCTTTAAGAAACATTATCGCGTCTCTTTCATCTACAATATTCATGCGAAATTCCTCGAATAATCCTAAAATAGGCGAGTCTTCTCCAAGAATTTTCCGCGAAAGCCACAGAGTAGATGTAATTAGCACTAAATTTAAGTCATGAGCATATGCTTGAAGAAAATCAAGAAAATCTTCCGGCAATCGATGAAACTCATCTACAACGATTCTCTTATCCTTTTCCTTAAGAATGTAATCTTTCAAGTAATTGTAGTCAATTTCACGCAAAGAATCAAGCTCAAGAATTCCTCCACTTCTCTTAACGTGAAAATAAGCATCCCACTTAGTAAAACGCTTTACAAAGAAACTCTTACCCACTTTCCTCCTACCATACACAAGTACCCTTCTCCCAACTCTACTCCAGCGAG
>QMRV01000057.1 GCA_003649445.1 Thermoprotei archaeon
CAGGGATTCTCTAAAGGCTATTGCAGAGAAAGTATCTTTAAAATATGGTGTGAAAATAGATGTGATGCTGTCGTCGGGAACATTAGTGCCTGGCGATACTATTATAGTGGCGTCGGCTTCGGCTGAAAACAGAGAGAAAGCTTTTGCTGCGCTAAGAGAATTTATTGAGGAATACAAGCGTGAAGCTACACACGAAGAAGAATATGTGTAAAGAGCGTTGTTTCCGGAGAGATATAACGCTTATATCTGGCTACTGGTAGAGTCTAAGGAAGTAAATGTGGAAATTAACTAGAGTGCACGATGTTGTAGAAAAAGTATCTAATCTGCTTAAAAGAGATTTCTGTATGGTACATTTGTCCCTCGAAGATGCTTTAAATAAAATATGTGGAGCAGACATTGTCTCAAACAAGAATTTTCCTCCATACATGAAGGCAACCATGGATGGCTATGCTGTCAGAAGCGAGGATTGTGAAGAAGCTTCTTACACTAGTCCCGTTCTAATTAAGCTCCTTCCATATCACATATACTCTGGAGAAAAAATTTCAGTGAGGATAGGGTCTGGAGAAGGAGTGGCCATAGAGACCGGAGGCTTTCTCCCTGAGGGAGCAGACTCTGTTGTTAGAGTAGAGGATACAGTTAGGAGAAATAGTGAGATAATGATCTACAGGAAAGTAAGCAAATATGAAAACGTCTCTCTTCCCGGAGAGGAGTTAGCTAAAGGAGATGTAATCTTAAGGCGAGGAGACTTAATTAGACCTTGGCACTTAGCTGCCTTGGAGGCTCTAGGTTTTGATGCGGTTCCCGTGCTATACATAAAGGCTTCAGTTATATGCACTGGAGACGAGTTTGTGCGAGGAAAAGCAGTGCCATTTACTAGAAGAATAGTTGAAGGATGGCTTTATGAACATGCTATCGATGTTAAAGAAATTCTCATAGCCGGAGATGACCCCCATGAAATAGCTAGTCTCTTAAAAGAGCTTCTCGAAGAAAACGATATAGTAGTCTTATGTGGCGGCAGCTCTCTCGGGTCAAAAGACTATAGCGTTAAAGCCGTCAAGAAACTAGGGCCTGAGGCACATATACATGGAATAGCTATTCAGCCGGGCAAAACTACAGCTCTTTCCTCTATTAAAGGAAAGCTAGTAGTAAACTTAAGCGGGTTGCCTGTAGCTGCTTTAGCTGGCTTAGAGCTAGTGGTTAAACCGATTTTAGAGAAGTGGATCGGCGTAAAGTATTTGCCTAGACCTACTGTTAGAGCCAAGCTTACGAAAAAGATTACTGTTAAGCTAGGTTTCAGAGGATTTGCTAGAGTCAAAGTTTTTACTAAAAATGGTAGTCTTTATGCCGAGCCTCTAACTGTAGGGGGATCAGGTTCTCTTAGGAGCTTAGTTTTGGGAAATGGTTTTGTTGTTGTTCCCGAGGATCTTGAGGGTTTTGATGAAGGAGAAGTAGTAGAGGTAGAACTGTATGGGAGAATATAGGAAAGTTTATAGAAAGCTAGCTAGTTTAGAAGAAGTTTTTAAAATACTTTATAAAATTGCTGAGACAAGAAAGCCTCGTGTAGAAGAAGTTCTTGTGGAAAAAGCACTAGGGAGAGTACTTGCAGAAAATATTAGAGCAGTAAGCCCTGTTCCGCCCTTTAGCAGAGCACTAATGGACGGCTACGCTGTTTTTTCCTCAGACACTTCGCTTGCCTACGAGGATAGGCCTGTAAAACTAAAGCTTGTAAACGCAGTTAAAGTAGGTGAGGCGCCTCCTTTCGAACTCAAGAAGGGAGAGTGCGCTGAAATAGATACAGGGGCTCCTGTACCCTACCCCGCAGACGCTGTAATTCCAGTAGAATATACTCGAAAAACTTCTCATACAGAAGTAGAAATTTATCGAAGAGTAGCCAAAGGAGAGAATATAGATTTAGTTGGGTCAGACGTCGCTGAAGGAGAAGTAGTTGCTTGGAAAGGCGAAGTAGTAACCCCCCAGCTCATAGGAGTACTAATTTCGGCAGGAGTAACAAAAGTCAAAGTATACTCTAGGCCCCGTGTAACAGTAATACCTATAGGAAACGAATTAGCAGAGCCTGGAATAGAGCTCGAATACGGGAAAATATATGACTCAAATTCATTTATGATAGCAGCTGCACTAAAGGAAGCTGGAGCAGAAGTAAAGCGATTTAAAATAGTTAAAGACAGCTATAGTGAAATAAAGAGCGCTGTAAACTCTGCTCTTAAAGACAGCGACATTGTAGTAACAATAGGAGGTACTTCAGCAGGCCTCGGAGACCTAACATACAGAGTTTTCTCAGAATATAAGCCTGGAATAATAGTTCATGGATTGAAAGTTTCTCCAGGAAGGCCTACTGTTATAGCACTAGCAGGAGACAAAATACTTTTCGGGCTACCTGGATTCCCTGTATCCTGCCTCAATATAGCTAAACTACTGTTGATTCCATTGATAAGAATACTTCAAGGAGCATCACCCATTACTATTGAGAAGGAAGTAGAAGCCGAGCTACTTTCCCCTATAAGAGGAGTAGTAGGCTTAATTAAGCTAGTACCAGCAGTAATCGCCGAAAAAGAAGGCAGAATATACGCCTACCCACTTAGCACACACAGCGGCGCTCTCTATACACTTTACGCCAGTGATGGCTTCATAGTAGTACCCGAGAACGCAGAGTACTTAGCTGAAGGAGCAAAAGTCTCTGTTAAACTATTTTCAGAAAGATTTAAGCAACGTGTGCTCTTCGCGGGAAGTCACTGTCCCTTAGCAATACATCTTCTCGAAAAACTCAAAGAAAAATATCCTGTAAAAGTACTCATCGCAGGTAGTCTTGCAGGCTTAAATTTAGTGGGCAAAAGAATAGCTGATATAGCAGGAGCTCATCTCTATGACCCGGCTTCGGGAGAATACAATATTCCTTATGTAGAGAAATACGGGTACAGTAATCTCGTTGTAGTAAGAGGGTATTTAAGAGAACAAGGCTTCGTGTACTGCAAGAACTTGAAAGTAGAATCTTTCACAGATATCATTGAGAAAAACTTGAGATTCATAAATAGAAATAGGGGATCCGGTACAAGAGCTTTAATAGAGGAGCTCGTAAAAAAGGAAGCTGAAAAACACGATGTAAAAGTGCAGGAGTTTAAAAATAAGATAAGAGGATTTGAATATGAGGTGAAAACACATGAAGCCGTAGGATACCTCATTTCTCGAGGAGTAGCTGACGTAGGAGTAGCAATACGGTATATTGCAGAAAAATATAATCTAGGCTTCACAAAAATTTCAACAGAAATATATGATTTCATATTAAGTAAAGATATATTGAATAAAAAGATAGGTAGTGAACTTGTGCAAATGCTCGACCCAAGTAACTTAAACAAAATAATTGTTCACTTTCCAGGATACTCTGTTCACGAAGACTCAGGTAAGGTGATCTATGAATGCTAGTAGACAAGTATAATAGACCTTTAACTCACTTGAGAATCTCTGTTACAAGCAGATGCAACTATATGTGCTTTTTCTGTCATAGAGAAGGTGAAGGTAGGTCTAGTACAGAACTCTCTGTAGGAGAAATAGCTTTAGTATGCAGAGTAGCACGCAAGCTAGGAATAAGGTTTTTCAAAATAACAGGAGGAGAGCCACTGCTAAGGAAAGACATAGAACATATTGTGAGGAACATAAGTCAGCTAGAGGGAGCTGAAGTCTCCTTAGTAACAAACGGCTATTTCTTAAAAGAGAAAGTAAAGAGTCTTATAGAAGCAGGACTCAGTAGAGCAAATATTAGTTTACATTCGTTAAACGAAGAAGTCTATAAAGCTATAACTAAAGTAAATGGGCTAAAAAAAGTTATCGAAGGAATAAAAAACGCGGTCGACTACGGTCTTAGAATAAAATTAAACACAGTTATATTAAATGAATTAAATCACGAAGAATACGTTAAGATTATTGATTTTGCATCAAATATAGGAGCTGACGTGTGTTTTATCGAATTAATTCCACTAGGAATAGATCCGAGAGAGTATCGTAAATACCATGTATCACTAAAATACATTAAAAATTACCTAAGAAAACATTGCGTTAAAGAATATACAAGAGAGCTTCAAAATAGACCTGTATACGTATTTCCTACAGGAATTAAAGTAGAGCTTGTAGAGTCCTATGGGAACCCGAATTTCTGCTTGAAGTGTAGAAAAATTAGGTTAACTCATGACGGTAAGCTTAAGCCCTGTTTAATGAGAAATGATAATACAGTGTCTTTAATTCATGTTATTAAATCCGATATGACTTTACGTGAAAAAGAAAAAGCTCTAGAAAGACTTTTCATTAAAGCAAATTCTCTGAGAGAGCCATTCTTTAAGTAACTCTAATTCTCTACTGTAAGTGATAAAATGTCTGCATCAATGGTAGATATTTCGGCTAAAAAGGATGTTCTTAGAATAGCTGTAGCTGAAGGCAAAATAAAACTAAAAGAAAGCACTATAGAGAGAATTAAGAGTAGCAGTGTGCGTAAAGGAGATGTTTTTACAGTATCTAAAATAGCTGCAATTCAAGCATGTAAAAAGACTCCTGAAATACTCCCGCTATGCCACCAACTGCCTTTAACCCATATAGAAGTAGACTTTACTCTGGAAAAAGACAGCGTTATTGCTAGAGCTACTGTTAAAGCATATGCTAAAACAGGAGTTGAAATGGAGGCTCTAGTAGCCGTTTCAACAGCCCTGCTCTGTATATGGGATATGGTTAAAGAATATGAGAAAGATGAAACCGGTCAATATCCCGAAACCAAAATAGAGTACATAAAAGTAGTTAAGAAAATTAAATTAAGTTAATGGTGGCTATTTTCTATAGTCTTTTCCAGTAGCTGGAAGAGTAGAAAAATACTATCCTTTTTGGCCACAAGTATTAGCTTTTTATTGTCCGAGTCTTCAAATCCTATAGTAGCTATATCATCTTCTTCAATTATTACTCTATTAACTGAACGCTTGTTAAGCATCGATAGTATATCTGAAACTATTTCATTGCCATCAATATGACCATACCAGAATACAGGTTTGTCTTTTTTCCAGTATAGTAAAGTATGCTTTCTTCTCCGACACTATCTATAACTTTTGTAAGTATTCGAATTAAATTATCATCCTTTTTCATACTTACCTCTAAGACAGTATTTCTATACACTTATTCAAAGTCTTTTTAGTCAAAGTCAGTGCTAATCCAATACTTGAGCCCGAGAATGATACTAGGAGACCGTATTCTTTACCTGATACTAAAACTATGTTTTGTTCTTTTCCGCTAAGAACTAAATAGTCGACTTCACTTAACTAATTTCTTCTGCCAGTTTTGATACAACTCCAATGATAGTTGATGCTTGTGCAGAGGCATCAAGAGGCAACTATGTTCTCTGGATACACTAGTACTGGGAGACCGTCCTTAGTAAAGAGGACAGCTACTTTCCCGTCAATCTTTTTAAGAAGATTTTCAATTAATTTAGTTGGATTTTCTTTAACTGAAGTGCTTTCTATTTCTCTAAATCTAAATATACTTCTCATGTATATCACCCTATGATATAATTTTTAATAACTCGGATAAATCTTTTCTATTTTATTTAATAGAAGTCTTTCGTAGAGCTCGGGGGGCATTTCAATGATATCTTGAAAAGCTCTGCGTCTAGCTATGAGATAGCTACTCGTAATAATGTAGAAGTTGCACATGAACATTTTCATTAAAGCCAATATGAGTCTTTGTTTTCTCTAAGCAGTTATTGTTCTTCTTCACTTAGGCCGAGGATTTTCTTCGCGTTTATAGCTACTTGCTTAATTTCGCTGAGAATTTCGCCCACGACCGTTCTTATTTGCAAATAAAGTTAATAAACTTTATTGAAACATCTTATCTAAATAGTTTAGAGGGATATAAATATGGATAAAGATGTTTCGATAGAATTTATTTACTTCCCATATTTACCCTAATTATAAATAAGATATTTATTTTTCTCTTATATTAGCTGCACTATGTTTAAAGATTTTTTCAAGTTCATGGCTAAGCATTCTTGGCAAGTAATTACTTATCTTGAATATTTATTGAGATAAAAGCTTGAAATATATAGCTGGCCGCGAATTTTTCTTATGCCTAAAACTAAAATAATAGCTTCCATAGGCCCTGCTTCTGCTTCAGAAAAAGTACTGCTTCGCATGATAAGAGAAGGCGTAGATTTAGTTCGTATAAATTATGCTCACGCAGTAGGCGAGGAAAGAGAAAACTTAATTAAGCTTATTAAAAGTGTCGAAGAATCCTATGGCATAGTACTGCCGATTATAGGAGATTTACAGGGACCTACTATTAGGACAGGAAGCCATAAGACTTTTTCAGTTAAGAAAGGAGAGGAAATAAAAATAGTGTGTTCTAGTGAAACTAGCGAACCCAAAACCATTCCTATACCTAATACCAAAGTCTACTCAATAATAGATGAAGAAGACTTAGTGGTAATAGGAGCAGGTGCTCTTAGACTTAGAGTAACTAAAATCGAAAACGACTTTATTAAATGCATGGCCTTAAACGATGCTGTAGTTAAACCACGCAGAACACTTATTCTTCCATACAAAGAACTGCCGCTACTAGTTATAACCGATAAAGACTTAAAAGACATAGAGTTCAGCATAAATAAAGTAGATTTTCTCGCATTATCGTTTGTTAGAAATAAAGACGATGTAAAGACTCTCAAAGATATTCTTCACGACAAGGGAGGAGAACACATAGGAGTAATAGCTAAAATCGAAACCAGAAAAGCTATCGAAAACATAGACCAGATACTAGACGAAGCCGACGCCATACTAGTAGCCAGAGGAGACTTAGGAATGTACTTTAGCTTAGAGGAAATACCCAGATTACAGGAATACTTAGTGAGAAAAGCTAGAATGAAAAGCAAGCCTGTTATAGTTGCTACTCAGCTACTTGAATCTATGATAAATTCGCCTTACCCCACTCGCTCAGAAGTAGTAGACATTATGGTAGCAGTACAGCAAGGAGTAGATGCATTGCTACTAGCTGGTGAAACAGCTATAGGAAAGTACCCAGTAGAAGCTGTTAAGTGGCTAAAGCGAATAATTAGCGAAGCCGAGAAAGTTCTGCCGAATATTAGAGGAGAAGAGTCCATAAGAGAAGACATTTACACGAAATTTGCTAAAGGAGTAGTCCTCTTGGCAGATTCGCTAAACGCTAAAATACTATTGTACACTAAGAAAGGTAATACAGCAAGAAGAATAAGTAGATTTAGACCTAGAGCACCTGTCTACGCCATTACAAACGATATTAAAGTTATGAGAAAGCTCAAGCTCCTATGGGGAGTTACTCCTTACCTTTCATCTACAAGCGACATAAGCAGTTCTCTTAGAGAACTCACCGAAATACTGAAAAATGAGGGAGAGCTTTCTTACGGAGATATCATTGTTTCAACAGGAGGCATGAGAGAGGGAGCAACAGATCTTATCAGAGTACATGTGTATGAGTAATTTCGGGTAATGTAAGATTCTTTCCTCTGAAATGCAGTTATAAACTTAACGATAGAGTATTTAAGCTCAGAGTAATTAGGTTTTATGGAAATGCTGAAAATACTGCTTACTTAATATAATGTATAAAAGAAATTTACATTAATTAGTGTTTTAAAAGCCTAAAGACTTTATTTTAGCAATCGAACCTTTAGCGAAACCTATATATAATTTACGCGTGAATAAATAGCGAGTATATATGATGAGACCTATACGTAGTGACTTAGAAGAAGTAGTGACCAAGATTGTTGTAGTAGGTGTTGGCGATTGTGGCTGCAACACTATAACGAATCTATTCGAGAGAAATGTTGAAGCAAAGCTAATCGCTGTAAACACTGATGTAAATTCTCTCAATGTAACTAAGGCTCACCAATTAATTCAAATTGGGGAAAATACTACTAGAGGAAGAGGAACAGGCGGCGATATATCTAAGGGAAGAAAGGCTGCTGAAGAAGACATCGACAAAGTGCTTGAAGCGATAGGAAAGCCTGATTTTCTGATGATTACATGTGGTTTCGGAGGAGGAACAGGCTCCGGAGCCACACCTTATATCTTGGCTCAACTGAGAGACGAGTATCCTGACTTACTAATGGGTGCTGTAGTATCAATACCCTTTAGATACGAGGGCATAGAGAGGCTCAAGAATACGCAAATGGGCTTGAGGGACACTCTTGATGTAGCAGACTTTGTTATAGTGAACCTAAACGACATTCTACTTGAGCGCTATGGCACACTGCCTCTCCAGGAAAGCTTTAGAATGATGGACGCTATTCTCGCAAATACTATTGAAAGCATAGTAGACATGCTTCAGCCTAAAGGAGCGCAGCTTAGAGTAGATTTTGCTGACTTAGTTACACTACTTAGAAGAGCTGGAGTAAGCTTTGTGGGACACGGACGCCACAGGTCCATAAGAAAGGCCGTCGAAAAAGCTATTGAGTCAAAGCTCCTTGATGCAGAATTAAGCTCAGCAAAAGGAGCTTTAGTCTACGTGAGCGCTCCTCCCGGAGTTAGTTTAAGGCAGGCAGCTGAAGCTCCTAGAATAGTCAGCGACAAATACGGTGTTGAGAGAGTAATATGGGGTTTAAAAGTAAACCCCAAGCTCAGAGAAAGCCATGTGATGATTATTGCGAGTGGTGTTAGATCTAGAATAATTTCGGATATTGTGGGTGTTAGTGAAGCTGTAGGGTGATAGGTTATGTCATATAGGGTTAGGTTACGTGAGCAGTTAAGGTATTTGGCCCAAAAAGAGCGCGAAGCAGCCGTTAAAATAAATATTGTTGGTGTAGGAGGCTGCGGAAACAACGCTATCAACAATCTATCTAGGCTCCGTCTGCCCGCTAAGCTAATAGCCATGAACACAGACTCTGCTGTTCTGCGTAGAACAAGATGTGATGTAAGAGTTCTTCTAGGAGGACTTTCGGCTGAAGCCAGAGGAGCTAGAGGTGTACCTGAGTTAGGAGCACAAGCAATGGAAGAGAGTATTGAAGAAGCAATAGGAGCTATTGACGAAAACGTCGATGTAGTCATAGGTATAGCAGGCTTAGGCGGAGGAACAGGAACAGGAGGTCTACCAGTACTTTTCAGAGAGCTCAGAACAAGAAGACCTAATGCTCTGAGAATAGCTGTAGTAACTCTACCCTTTAAAGAAGAAGGTGAAGAAAGAATAAGAAATGCTCAAATAGGTCTCAGAGAACTCATGGATGTTTCAGATGCAATAATAGTTAACGCAAACGACGTACTAGCAGAAAGACTGAGGGGAGTAAGCATGGCTTATGCATTCAAAGAAATGGACAAGAGAATTGCCAGAATAGTAGAGGCGCTAGTAAGAATGCAATCACCCATGATAGGCCCAGGAGTAATCAACGTAGACTTCTCTAATGTACAGAGATTAATGCAGAACTCAGGATTCTGCTTCGTCGGAGTAGGTGACGGACCCAGAATATACGATGCCTACATAAGAGCTCTCTCCGACGACTACGCTAGGTCTAGGCTCGAGGGAGCTCGAGGAGCAATACTCATGTTTGAGGGCAGAGAAACATTGCTGGACATGACTCAAATAAGAAACACTACTAGACAGTTCTCTGAGAGATATGCTATACCTACAGTATTCATGGGACTAAGGCCCACGTGGGATATCGTTGACGTGAGAGTATCTGTTTTTGTAACATCAGTTAAATGTGATTATGTAGAAGAATTTATGTCTGGGTTTACCGGGTGATAGAATATGCTGTTTGGTAGAAAGAAGAAAGAGGAAGAGGAAAAACAAAAGCCGGCTCCTCAGTCTGCTGCCCCCAGCCCACTCGACTTAGCTTTAAAGTTCCTTGAAGAAGAGAGCGGCGAAGTAGACATAGCGTGGTACTGTGAGCTCGAAAAAATGCCTTTTGAGCCACCAGTAGTAAAGTTCGTTGAATGGGTTGAAGCAAAAGGCCACGGAGGTCTATACTCTAGAGAACAGCTGATAGATGCTCTCAATAGAGCATTCAGAATGAAGATTGATGAAAGACGCGGCAGAAGGTGATATCTATGGCGCGTAGAATACTAGAGGCACAGAGACTAGCAGAAGTAGTTTCTAAAAGAGCAGTGCTCAAAATAGCTGTCATTGGTATAGGAGGATGTGGATGTAACACTATTTCTAACCTTGAAAGAGCGGGAATAGACGTACCCACTGTCGCCGTAAACACGGATGCTGCAGTACTCTATAAGACTAAAGCTAAGTACCGTGTATTGATTGGTGAGACTGTTACTCGTGGTCGTGGTAGTGCTGGTAGTCCTGCTCTTGGTAGAGAGATAATGAGCCGCGAAGCTGAAAGAGTATTAGCTAATGTAAGAGATGCTGAGCTGTATATTCTTACTGCTGGTCTCGGCGGCGGTACAGGAACAGGAGGAATACTAGCACTAGCAGAATACATAAAAGAAAACATGGGAGATAAGCTCGTCTGGGCAGTAGTAACAACTCCCTTCTCCTCAGAAGGAGCAGAGAGGGTAAGAAACGCTAAAGTAGCTCTGGCAGAGCTACTCGATTTAGCAGACGTAATTCTAGTAAACTTCAACGACATATTAAAGCAGAAAATGGGTTCACGAAGCCTGCAGCAGGCATTTAGGGAAATGGACAAGCATTTAGTGACAGTAATAACTGCGCTGACAAGCCTACAGTACACTGAACCGACACCAGGACTAGTTAACATAGACTTCTCGAATGTAGAGAGGCTTACTAGAAGAAGCGGGCTAGGGTTCGTAGGTGTAGGTCAGGGATCAAGATTATTTTCAGCGTTTGAAAACGCTTTAGAGCAAAACTATTGTGAAGCCGACTTAACTGGAGCAAAGGGAGCTGTAATATACATGGAGGGAACACAGGCAATGCTAAAGACGAGCGAAGTAGAGGAGATGACAAGTATACTCGCAACTAAATACGGCATATCAACTATATTCTGGGGAGTCAGATATAACTGGAAACTCTATAACCCGAGAGTAATGCTAATGGCTGCAGGGGTAAAGTCTCCACTAGTGGATCAATACCTTGAGGTGAAGTAAATAAATGAACAGAAAAATATCGGATAAAGAAATAATAGGAAGACAAGTAATAGACGTAAACGGTAAAGTAGTAGGAGTAGTTGAAAGTATAGTAATTTCAGAAAAAGCCGCCGAAGGTGTAGAGCTAGTCATTAAAAAGATAGAAAAAATAGGGCCGAGAACAAAAGAAACTAAAATTAATATACCTTTTTCATATGTATTAAGAGTAGGAGATGTAATACTGCTTAGTAAGCCTGTAGAATAATGGTGAAAAAATGTCAGCCGAACTTAAAATATATGTTGTAGGCATAGGGGGGAGGGGTCTCAATGCTCTCACTGCTGTCAAGAGAAGAGGAATTCCTGTAAAAACTATTGGAGTAGACACTGATTCTTCAGCGCTTTCAATAGCTAGATGCGACGACAAACTCTTAATAGGAGAAGACATTACTAAAGGCAGGTCTACCGCCGGCGCAATGGAGTTAGGCAGAAAAGCCATGGAAGTTCAAGCCTATAAAATAGTAGAAAAAGTAGCCGATGGAGAAGTAGTAGTTATCATTTCTGGCTTAGGTGGAGGAACAGGTAGCGGAGGACATCCTGCCTTAGTAGAAAAAATCAAGGAGAGTTATCCCGACAAACTAGTAATATCTTTTGTAACAATACCGTTTAAAACAGAAAGTAGTAACCGAATAAACAATGCTAAAATGGCTTTATCTACTATAGTAGACTTATCTGATGTAACCGTAGTACACTTTAATGACAAATTAAAAGAGAAGCATCCTACACTACCTCTAGTAAGAGCTTATAGAATACTTGATAATAAAATAGAAGCCAGCCTCCAGGCAATACTGGGCTTACAGTCAATAAAGCCTATACCTGGAGTAATGAACGTAGACTTTAGTTCATTTAAAGCAATAGCTATGAAGTCAGGCTTAGGACTAATAAATGTCAAAGAAGCAGCAGGAGTGCTAGAAGCATTCAAGGAGGCTATGAAAGAAGAGTTCTGTGATATTGATATAACTGGAAGTAAAGGAGCAGTAGTGTACATTGAAGGCACTGAAACAGCTCTGCAGACGTCAGATATATACGATATCTCAGGGACTCTTACATCCACATACAATATTCAAGTAGTCTACTTCGGATTTAAGCCAAGCTGGGAGCTAACACAGCCTAGAGTAGCGTTCATAGCAACTGGGGTAAAATCAGAATCTGTTAGAAAGTTCTTAGAGGAGTGAGACGATGGGAGAAATACCCAAACCGAGTATTGTTGTTGTCGGTGTTGGTGGTTGTGGTTGTAATACTTTGAATAGGTTGTATGAGGTTGGTGCTACTGAAGATGTTTTAGCTGTTGCTGTTCATACTGAGGCTGTTCACTTACAGTCAGTTAAA
>QMRV01000058.1 GCA_003649445.1 Thermoprotei archaeon
CTCCAACTAGTAAACCCAGACTACAAGAAAACAAGAAAAATACACATAGCACCAGAAGCAAAACTACTACTCTGAGCGAAGAAAACTCGAACACCCTATGAAACAGCCACATCACACACCCCATATCAAATAGTCCTCATTAGCAAAAATACTCACAAAAACCATAAATAAATACGGTAAGTAAAACTAGGTTCCTTGACTTAAATTTGTTTTCACTTATATTATTTCCGAAACTTGCAGAAAATAAAGTTGAGTTATCTTCGCGCAGCCGACATCACCTAACCATAAGCTCCTCTGACTAAACCCTTAAATACCTCTACCAAAACAAATAATACCAGAAACCCCACAAAGAGAAAAACCAATAACCCTATTAACAATCAAAAGATAATAGAAAGGGCTACATGAGTTTCGACAGTTTAGTTTCAGTGTACTTTGTACATTAACAATCAAAAGATAATAGAAAGGTGTCGGTAACTGTTATTGAAGGTGATGAAGGATATTCAATTAACAATCAAAAGATAATAGAAAGCTCAGGAATTTTCACCTCTTCTTCGTCTATTTCATCTGGCCTTTATTAAATTAACAATCAAAAGATAATAGAAAGTTATCTTCTCCTCTACATCTGAGTGAGTAATATGAGCATAGAATTAACAATCAAAAGATAATAGAAAGAAAGAGGAAGAGTAAACATGGACCCGATTACACTACTGCTCTTATTAACAATCAAAAGATAATAGAAAGTGCTTCGTTACCGTTATCCTCCCCTCCTCCATCCAAGAAAGATTAACAATCAAAAGATAATAGAAAGTCACTTGAGACCCATGTCGCGCCATATATTGTTCCATTATATTAACAATCAAAAGATAATAGAAAGAGCTGCCTATATTAGATATATAAGTTGAGTTAGAGACTTTATTAAGGATCAATTGATATTCAAAATAAAGGTCTCTCTATGATTAAGACATAAAAAGAGTATAAGTAAGTGGATGTTCATCAATATATGTTTGGGTTTTAATAATTAAGGAAAGAGTATTAGATTTACATTATAATTAGAAAATTAATCCATTTTAATGGCTTTTAATCTGAGACATATCAATTGATAATGGCAAGTTTGTTGTTGGAATGAGTAGTGACTGAATATAGTTTGTGTTGTTTGCGAGAAAAGGATTTTTGAGAGGAGGGATATTTTATTCTGTAAATTATTTTCTATGTCTTTAATAGTCGGATAATAGAAAGGTATTTATAAGTCTTGAAAGACAATTATTTAAGAGGTCTTGGCGAAGAGGTGATTTTTCTATATGAGAATGTCTTTTTCTTTGTCGCTAAACTTATAACGTTTACCGTCTTGCTATTACTAGAGGGTTATGGATTTGGAGAGAGCCTTATGCCATAGCGCTACATGGATTTCTCTTATCGTAAGTATCATAGCAGGATGGCTACTAGGTCTTAACTATGGTAATGTAGCGCTGAGTATAGTTGGGTGGTTGCTATTTATACTTGGTTTCTACATACATTATCTCAGTCATAAGGAGCACCCTAAAGCTCATGCGGATATTGGGGACATAAATTACATAGCTACCCGTGGAGTATATGAATGGATTAGACATCCAGGCTACTTAGGCCTTATCTTAGCTTTCTTTGGTTTAGCTTTAGCCTTTGGAAGTATACCCGGTCTCATCACGGCCTCAGCTTTAATGATACACCATTATTACTTAGCAGTAAGGGAGGAGAGGGAAATGCTTGATAGATTTGGTGAGTTATATGCTGAATACATGAGGAAAGTACCAGATCGTTTCTTACCTATTAAGAGAATTATTAAAGTTCTAAGGCATGGGCATAGAAATGACTTTAAGTAAAAGCTTCTCTATTATTTTTAACTTTTCTTATATCATTTTATCTTTAAGTAAAGGAAGGAGATGAAGTTAAGTGTCTGCGCTGCGGTAACCTAGTTGGCTTAGATAAAGGATCTTTTATAAACATTAAACAGAATTCAATCACGATTACTTGATAACATGAGTTCTATTTGGCTCTAAATTGATTATGGTATTTGTTAAAGATTTTCTATCAGTATCTGGTTGATAAGAAGAGACTTTAAGTTCTCTTTATATATTCTTGCTATTAGCCGATAGATCGAAATAAGATCAGCGGATGCTCTGATTATCTCTAGTTTTAACGAGGGTTCAGGGTTGTATTTCTTATGCATATTTAGAAAAATTTTCTACTTAATGCTCGTGACAGCTTAGCAAGGCGATTTATACTGCAATACTTATTATGCATGTTTCTTTCCACTTTTTGCTAGCTTCTGTATTAGGGAATTATGTAGTTAAGGAAGAGTCCGCTGATGTTATTTTAAAGGAGCTTAATGAAGATTTAGTTAAGGGGCTCGAGCTTGTGAAGAGGATTGCTATTAAGGCTTTAGCTTAGTGAGGGTGGAGAGTTATGATTATTACATATAGAAGTCTCCTTTTTTGATAATTAAAAGATGATGGAAAGATACTTGATTCTTACTCTCTGAGTAAGCGGCTCGTAAATTTGATAATTTAGGGGTAGTAGATTAAAGGAAATGTCTGTCGGTGTTTGTTTGAAGAATTACTTGGCTATTTGAAACATGAGAAAAGTTTATAAGTTTAGTTGTGTAATAGTTAATGTCATGAGTGCTGAGGAGAAAAAGGAGAGAAGTTTGTACGGCTGGGCTTTTCATGCTGGGATAAAGATTATTGAGAGATTGATTCAGCTTTATGGGGGTGATAGTGAGCGGGCTAAAAAGCGTATGGAGACGATATTGTTGAATTTGAGGTCAGAGTCTCTTTCAACGAAATTTAGGAGAGAGTTGGTTAATATTATAATAGAGCTTCGTCCTGATATTAAGGGTCTTCCTAGGGAATTGAAAGAGGAGCGTAGATGGAGGACTGAGGAGTTTTATCGATATAGTACGGCTATACTTTCTGGATTTTTTGATGCGTATATTAGTGAATTTGGGTCTGGTGGGGAATGATATGCCTAGACGTGCATTTATTGCTTCTATAATTAAAGTAAGTGGTAATGTGAATGCAGATATAAGCGTTGGAATAAGGGTTCCTATGAAGAAGATTTTTAATTGGAAGCAGGAGGTTAAGGCGTTTGTTTCTGCGAGATGTATTCGTCGATGTATACGCGAGAGGCTTGCTGAAAAGAAAGGCCTTTATATAGATCCTCTTCAGCTAGTTGGAGCTGGCCGTGAGCAGCAGTTAGGTGATATAGGTAATCCTATTAAGTACGTTGACGACGACTTATTTGGCTTCTTAGTGCCTGAAAGACCGCCGAGGAAAAGGAGTTCTCCTGTGAAGATATCTCCGCTTATATCTCTTCACCATACTGAAATTAAGGTTGAGTTTGCTGCTCGTTTTCCTAGAGATTTCTTAAAGGAATATGAGAAAGGGAATCCTGTGCCTTTTGAGATAGAGGTGGCGGAGTGGCTTGGCCGCTTGAATGTTATAGTGTCAGATAGAATAGGTCGTTTTGAGGCTTTGGAGCTTACTGAGGATATGTTAAAGAGTGGAGAAGTTTCTGAGGTTGAGAAAGGTGTATATCAGTTAAGTGCTGAGGAGCGTAAGAAAAGACTGAGAGCTTTGCTTGAAGTGCTTTTGTGGGAAGGATGGGAGTTTCCGCGAGGTTCTGAGAGTCCGTGTACTCCTGAGTTCTACTATGCTGTTGTGGCTTTGACAGAGCACTTTACACCAATTTTCTCTTATGTAGATGTAAGTGACGATGAGCTTGATAAAAGTAAGCTCGCTAAGATTTCTGATATCTACGGTAAGCTCATAGATAGGATGTATGTTATTGACTACAGGCAGGGAGTTGTCGATGTTTATGAGAGGGGGTCTGAAGGTACCCTCACTAAAGTTAAATCAAGTAAATTAGATTCAGAGACTATTAGGGAAGTTATTGAGGGGATATGCGAGTATATAGTCGTCTAACGGCTATTACGTTTACTATACGTTTTTTAACGGCTCAGTTTAAGGAGCACGCGCAAAAGTTAGTTAGGAGGACCTATCTTATACCTCCGCCGTCTGCTGTAGCTGGTATCTTTGGTGCTATACTTGGTGTGCCTAGAGAGAAGCTATATGATTTTTGTCGTGAAAAGTGTATTCTTGCGGGAGCTGAGCTTTTGAGTTTTGAGGGGTATTTTTCTCAGGTTTCTCGTATATTTAAGTTTGATAGAGATGCAATGCAATTGGTGAAGTTGCTTGATAGCTGGTATAAAATACATACTTTGTCGAGAGGGAAACGCGATGAGGTTTTTAAAGCAATCTCAGAGCTTATGACAATATATCGTAGTGAGGTTCTGTATAAGCCTGAGTATAAGTTTGCTATAGTTTCTAGTGATATAGGTGTGATTAGAGAGGGTATTAGGAGGATTAGGGACTTGAATTTTGAGTTTGAAGTGTTTGGAGGTAATGATTACCATTTTGTTGATTTTGTGGGTTCTGTTAAGGAGGCGAGGCTTGTTGATAGTAGTGTGGGGAGGGGTTATTGTCCTCAGTCTAAGTTTAAAGAAGTGAAAGCCTCTAATTTTACTATTACTAGGTATCCTGAGAGAACTAGGATAGATGGGAGAACCCCGTTAGTAGTGCCTGGCTATATTGGTGGGAATATTGATGAGTGGTATATTTTTGTTTATGGTGCTGATATTATTACAGTAGAGCCTCTAAAGGTTGTTGATGATGGTGAGAGCCGGATATTTGTCTATCCTGCTCACGAGTACTTTGTTCGGTGGGGGACATGAGCTCTGAAGTGGAGGCTCGGCTTAGGGATCTTCTTCAGCGGAATCTTGGGACTAAGATAAATTTAACTAAGATAGGTGAGGAGCTGGAGAATGTTGCTAAGAAGGTGAAGAGTGAGAGACAGCTAAAGAATCGTGCAGAGGATCTTGTGAAGCAGTTATATTACTTTAATCATCCTTTGTTTAGGAGGGTGATTAACTGGGGTAATGTTGGGCGTGGGGCTAGGATGAGGCTAAAGGAGAAGATTATAGAAGTGCTTCGAAAGGTTCGTTTTAGAGGAGAGAGTGTGAGTAAGGATGATATTGATGAGATCTGCCGACTCGTTAGAGAGTTTCACGATGAAGTGATAGGGGATGTTATGAAAGAGATATCGGATGCTAGTAAGGGTCTTCGGCGTTATCATGTATTGAGTTCGCTTGCTTTAAGTGAGACGCGCAATTTGTATTTTGGTGAGAGTTTTAGAAAGGAGCAGCTCTTAGAGTTAACTGAGAAGTTTTTGAGGTCGGTGGGTATTGGTAATAGAATTTCTGTCTATTTTGAGCGGGGTGTGCTAGCGGATGTCCAAGAAAATCTTCGACATTTGATTCTAGAGAGGTTTCCTCGGGGAGGAGGACATATATTACGTGAAGATTTGCGTGAGCTTAAGATACACGAATTGGAGAGTAGTAAGCCTTACATCGTACTTACTAAGTTCCTGCTGTGGCTTTATGATAACTATGATATGGAGAAGGACCCTGAGAAAAAGCGGTTACTTGAGCAGATAATTGATGATTTAAAGGGTTCTACTGGTATGCTGTATTTTATGCCTTCCTCTAAGTCTGAGTGGAGGATTATAGCGATACCTTCTTTAAACATATTTACGCTTTTATGGCTTGAGAATTCTGAGCGTAGAAAGGTTTTAGAAATGTTCTGTGAGCAAACCTTTATTTTCTTTGATAAGGTCTTAAGGAGAGCTGGGAGGGAGGAGCGTAAGAAGGCTGAAAATGAGCTTGAAATTTTAGCTAACGCGCTTGAAATATTTTATAAAGACTTAGTGGAGGTAGGTCGAGTGAACTTTGGGGCTCTTCGAACGCTAATTGACCAAGTGATATATTTGTCTCGGTCTTTTCGTGTATCGCTTTCTTTAAGCTTTATTAAGTATTTGACTATGTGACTATGCATCAGTTGTCTAGTGTATTGAAGGAGATCTGTCTTAAAGATCTCGGTATTGAGGATCCTGAGTTGAAAGAAAGTCATAAGGGGAAGAGTTTACTGAAGCATGTTGAGGAGTGCGTGTTTTTTGTTGAAAAGATTTTGAGGCATGTTGAGCTTGACCCTGTGTTAAAGAGGTTGGTCTTAGCGCTGGCGGTTGTACATGATGTGGGTAAAGCATCGCCTGAGTGGAAGTTAAGTGAAAAGAGGATAAAGCATTCGGAGGTGGGTGCGCTGCTCTTATCGAAGATTTGCAATAAGCTTGCTAGTTATTTTCAGCTAGAGCCGAAATATGTTTACGCTTTAATTTATCTCGTTTGGCGACATCACTCGGCGCTAAAGTATCCTCAGGCTGGTTTGCTTAAGAAAAGCTACTACTTTAAAAGAATGTGGAGCGATGTAAAGGTTTCTTTATGGTCTGTTCTTCACGGATTTAAGCGTGAATTCAGGTCTCCTAATGAGTGTTTAAGGCTAGCTGATGTAATGGGCATTTTTAAGCTTGCTGACATAGTTTCTGCAGCGAATATTGATCCTTCTTTTATTATAGATCAGTATGTGTGGAGTTATGATCCTTATAAACGATCAATCGGGCTTTTGAAGACTCATGCGCTTAAGAAAACAGGAAAATTTGATGAGGAAAAATTTAGTCTTCAGTCAAGTATAGCTGGATCGCCGGTAGAGCACTTGATTGTAGCTGCGCCTACGGGCTGGGGTAAGTCGGCTTTAGCTGTTCTAAGGATAGGTAAGTTAAAGCCTATGAAGGTTTTTTATACATTGCCGACAATAACGGCAATTAAAGAATTTTACGAAAAGTTGAGGGAAATATTTGGAGAGGGCTATGTCGGTGAGTATTTTTATTTCGCTGATGTGGAGTTACTTAGGGCTTCGGAGGAGGAATATGAACATTTGTTGAATTTATATCGATATTTTATTCCTAAGGTTACGATTACGACAATAGATCAAGTACTATTTACTGCACTACAAGTAGGTAAGTATCATTTGAGAAGGTTTAATTTTAATAATGCTCTTTTTATACTTGATGAGTTCCATTTATTGACTCCACAGATGATGGCGGCTTTAGGCTGGAGTCTTAAGCACATTCAGCCTTACTATAAGTTTAAGCTACTATTTATGTCAGCTACTCCTGCAGGACCCTATGTTGAGTACTTAAAGAAAATATGTGGCGATAGGATCAAGGAATTTATTTTAGAAGATGAGTACAGGAAGTTAAAGAGACATAAGATTGAGACTGTTCTCGATAAGAGTGTCGAAGACTTTCTTGAAGAACATCTTGATTTATTGAATACTAAGCTTAGTGAGGGGAGGCGCTTACTTGTTATAGTTAATACTGTTGATAGAGCTATTAATGTTTATGATTTATTAAAAGAAAGCTTTAAGAATCATGAAGTAAATATAATACATAGTCGGTTTGCCTATAAGGATCGTTTGGCTAAAGAAGATGCTATTAGAGGGGCAGAGATTTTAGTCTCTACACAGGTTGCCGAAGTTTCTTTAGATATATCTTTTGACATGCTTGTAACAGATCTGGCTCCGCTTCCATCATTAATACAGCGTTTTGGGCGTGTCAATAGGTATGGTAAGAGATTTGATGAAATTAATGTCTGGATTTGTATGAAGCTCAAATCGCATAAGCCTTATACTCGAGTTGAAGTTGATGTAACAGGTGAGTTACTTAAAGGTAAGTTAGTAGAGGCGCTTGAGAAGCGGGGTGAGAGAGCTTATATTGATCAAGTAAAAGACTATTGGGAGTATTTATCTGTGGTGGAGTTAATAGAAGACTATTATAAAAAGTTAGAGAATATTCTTGAGGCTACATACTGCTTTTATCATGTTTCCCGCGAAGATTATGAAAATGTTCTCTCTGAAAAATTGTTAGGAAGGGAGCCTAATATTCTAGTTGTTCCAGAATTATATCGTGAGAAAATAAAACAGTTACTTACTAAGCTTAAAGGGGAGAGAAATTATTCTATGCGGCGGCGTTTACTAGCTCAGATAAAACGGCACTTAGCACCAGTTCCTTTATTTTTAGCTAGACCTCCTTACGCTGAGTGGGATGAAGAATTAGGGAGCTATGTTGTAAAGAAAGAAAGGTGTCCTTATACTATAGAGAAAGGCTTTATTATTTCAAGAGAGATTGCTTAGTAGTAGTTATTTAGTTAAATTACTTAAAAGACTTATGGTATGAAAAGACGTTATCTTCGTGTTCAGAAAGGAGTGCTAGTAGGGTATTGTTAGATTAGAGTCAATGATTATGTTCAAGTTTATTTATTTTGTGCGTTATGTTTGTGGAGATACTTGTTGTGAGTTGAAGAGGATATTTACTTGTTTTTAAAGGCTTTGCATGGTCTAAGGGGGGCGAGGCTTTGTTAAGATAGTGACCGGAGATCATAAAGCGAGAGATAATTTGTTGGGCTTAGTGAATAGTCTGAAAGAGAGGTGCGGGAAGGACTTTGGAATAGAGGTCTGTTATGTGAATATTTGGTGATGCTGTTTAGAGTCCAGAGTACTGTTTGGATAATTGTTAATTAGTTGTTTGTGAAATCTGGGAATTCTATGGGTTGTTTTTTGGTTATAGATTGTTGTGAGAGGATTTCGCGGATAGTGGTGATAGCTACTCTCTTATCAGTGGTGTTCTTGGTGTAGGGGCTGTGCTGTTGCTTCTTTTCTTCAGCTTATAGCATATACTGTAGCTTCGGCTTTTACGCGGTTATGGCGGCTTTTCAGGTAAACTCAGAATGCTGCTTGCTCTCTTGAGTCTCTTCTTTATGGCTATTTTCGCCTTAGTTTTTTGCAGCATATAAGGCTAAAGGAGGGGTGGGTTCCTTGCTTTCGCTAGCAGGTCTTATAGTATTTTCAGCTATACTTGCTTCCGAAATACTGTGGTAGATCGATATGCTTGTTTGATTACTGTAAAGCTAAGTCAATGGTGAAGATTTATTATATCATTTTCCTCATTAGCGATATTTTCGCTAATTGAGCAAGGCGATACCTATTCTTTTGTATGTACTTGACTATTCGCAGATCTCTCAGCGTTTTTGCCGCTGCAATAACATATAATGGAAGTAATGGAAGCGGTGTTCTAGCTGCTAGTGATATTGCTGCTAATATTGCTAAAGCTAGAAATTCAAGTATAGCTGTTTTAATTTTTCTTAAGTATAGAGACTCGAGACCGGGTAGGAGTAAAGCTAGAATTAATGCTCGTGTAAGTGTTTTTGGAGTTCTTTTTTCTGATGGTATATGTCCTAAAAGTTTATTTGATTCTAGGAGTTTTTGGAAGCAAATGTCACAGTAAGACGTTGACCATACGAGTCCAGGGACTTTAAAGATATCTGAACTGCATATAGTTGCTCCACAGGAACTACATGTGACCAGCTGGTCTTTGCTCAGTAATTTTCCACAAGTATTGCAGAGGAAAAGATTATCTAGACTACGGGTAGGTGTAGTCGCAGATATTATAGTTATTTCTCCGTTGCTGAAAGAGTATGCCCAGAATTTGTATCTATGGTTGGCTGCGGGAATTTCGAGTCGTGCTTCGATTATAGGTACTGCGAGTTTTAGTGCAGAGTGTATTTCTACGTCTTTTTCTGTGACTTTGCAGTACTTAGTGTATATTCGGTTATTTCGTCCGATGTAGCGAATGTATCTGGATAGTTGTCTTGCTATAGTTTTCTTGATATAGTCTGCTGCATTTTTCTCATCTACTGCTAGGTTTGCATAGAGTTTCATAGCTACTGGCAGATAATCAGCTATATCTGTGTTTTCTATTGGTTTAATAGCTGCGTGAGAGATGTAGTGTGTAGCATCGTAGATTCTAGGGTAATCCGACGTGTAATCCACAAGCAATTTGCTGTTCTCGTTTATCTTATATATTGGTCTGCCTGTTGAAGTAGTGAATATTTTATGAACTGAGTACTCGACTAGAAAATAAGGATATGTTTTGATTTCTGGTATTACTCTGATCACTTGTTCCGGTCTAATGGGCCTACTTTCAATATGCTGTATGACGTACTGCCAGAGCCTGTGAGTGAGAGTCTCTTTACCTATATCAAATGAAAATATTTTTTCTCCTTTTCGAACTAAGAGAATTCCTGCAGCTAGCGCTTCTTTGCATAGTCTTTTGAAGTCCCAACATTCGATAAATATACCGAAGCGCCTGTAAACTATGTGACAGTAGTCTAGTGCTTCTTTTGAGAAAGTTCCTGTAGTAACTATTATGCCTCTCGAAGCTCCTTCTATCACCATGGCTGAGTGAAGGCGTTGGACAACGGGTCTACCGACCACGGCAGTTTTATAGTGCTTACACTCAACAAGTATTTTTTCTCTATAGCTGTGTACTACTATGTCGAACCCGCGGTCTCTAACATAGGGGGTTAAGTAGATATTAGCGTTCGGGTACTTTGCAGAGAGTATCTTCTTGACAAGTTTTTCGAATTCTCTGGGCTCAAGGAGATCGATCGTTACTATCTTCAAGAACAATCCCCTTGATAAAAGAGGTTAAAGAATAGATAAATTTTTACATAATTTGTTTTATAACCACTATTATAAAGAAATTGTTTAGGGCTAGCGCCTACTTGGAGAATTTATTTAACGTTGCTTATTTGTATGCGGTGTTTGCTGAATCTGTTTTTATGAATAATTGAAGTCTAAGTAGGATTACTATATTAGCTTAAGTTTTAATTTATTTTCTTCTAGATATAGGTGGTATTTTTCCCGTTTTTCTGTCCATTAATATTATGCCTTTTTGTGGATTTGGGATTTCGATATCGGTTGCTGTCTGTATTTTGTTTCGGCTTGCTTATTGTTATTTTGTTTTGAGCTGTGAGTATTGTAAGGTGTGGTGTTATTAGGTTGTTTTTGTGTTTGATATTATTGCTACATCTTTTTCCGACACTTTCAGTCTTCCTGTTGTACAGTGTATTATGGATATGTTTGATGTGTCGTAGTTTCCTATGTCTAGGTCTGGTGGGTCGCTGTGTACTCCTCCGATGAATATGTTTAAGGCTATGCTTTTTGAGCTGTAGTAGATGGGCCTTACTGAGTCGTTTAGGTTTCTTTGGTTTTACTGAAGTGTGGGATAATGGATTTGAGGAGAGTTGCTGTATTTGCTGTTTTAGTAGTGTTGTGGCTGGTGTTTGTGCTTACTTTATTGTAAAGAGGCGTATTGGCGGTAGTAGGGAGGAGAGTGTTTTCCGTGCGGCTATTTTATATGATAATTTTCATGGCCCGCCTGAGGGATTTAGTGGTGCTTTGGAGGTTTTTAAGGAGCTCTCAGATGACACGTTGCTAGCAGTATTTTCTTAAGAACTTTCACAGGATAGCAGGAGAAGGTTCCTTAAAGTAATGTGCGACACATGTATGTGGCTAAACGTAGTACTAGTATATTTAGTACGCGGAGGATACATGGGACAGCATGTTCAGAGTTTAGTGTTTTGTGAATAGTTTTTTCTGCTGTATTTGAGTTAAAGTATCTGTGGAGCGCAAGTATATTGTTTTAGTGAGTTTAGGGATCCTTGTAGTTTATTTCTTGGCGCC
>QMRV01000059.1 GCA_003649445.1 Thermoprotei archaeon
GTAAAAGGTATAGGATTAAAGTGGAGGGAGTAGATATTGCTGAAGTAGATATTTTAGCAGAAAAAGACGGCGAGAGATATGCTGTTGAAGTTAAAGCAGGTAGAGTATCGGTAACTGATTTGAGACAGGTTTATGCTAATGCTGTTTTGCTTAAAGCTAAGCCGCTGATTGTTTGTAGAGATTTCTCTGATGAAGCTGCGAGAAAAACAGCTGAGCTTCTGGGAGTAGAAGTACTGTTTTTACCAGAGTTTCTAGTTTTTGTGACTCCCGAGGAATTAGTCTACAGTGTTAAGAGCGCTGTGAAAGAAGTACTGCTTGAGCTGTTGACCCTTCCTCAAGTAGAGCTTTCTTCTGAAGACGTAAGAGTTCTTAAAGCTATAGCTGAAGCAGACTCTTTCCGCGATGCTGCAGTAAAACTAGGCATGGAAATAAGTGAGCTGGGTAGAAGAGTAGCTGAGCTGAGGAAAAAGCGAGTACTTGTGGGAGAAGACTATAGTTCTTTGAGACTAAGAGCTATACTATTGTTAAGTATTCGTAAAGTATTTTCAGGTAAATAAAATATATAGAAGAGTAATTACCGTTAAGAAAATAATGTCTTTAATTTGTAGATTAGTAACAGCATTATAAATAAGTCTTATTATATCGGAAGCTAAGTAAACTAGGGGAGAAGTGTACTTGAGAAAAGTGATTATATAGAGTGCTTTAGAAGAGCTTTGTCGAGTGTTAGCAAGTGAAATAATAGAGCTAAGTTGAGCATTAACTCCAGACTGATTAAAATAGCTGTTTAGTTCGTTTAATCGAAACGAATTTAAAATAAATTTAGGTATAGACCTGGCTTAATGACATGTCTTCTTCAGTAGGTAGCTTTTTCTTCTGAAAATAGGTGTATGAAGTAGCGCTAAGTGAGTCGCCCCACTGTAAAATAGTGTTTTAACAGATCTTTCTTTAAGTCTTTTTTCAGCTTCTTCTACTGTTAAGTCTAGGGGACTATATTTCTTAGAGCCTATAATGAAGTTACAAGCGTAGCCAAAGCAGGGTATCCAGACATTGTACTCTACTACTATAGGGAATACTTTTTTTACATTTGATAATACCTCGTCGTAGACTTCCTCGAAGTAAAACGATGAGCCTGCCTGTGTAACCATTAAGCCGTCTTCTGTTAGTGCTCTGTAAACTTCGCGGTAGAATTTCTCGGAGTACAGTGCACGAGAGATTTCGGGCCCATAGGGGTCTGTTAAGTCGAGTATTATTACTTGGAACTCGTTTTCAATTTTCTTTACGTATTCTCTTCCATCCATTATTATTACTTCGGCTTTAGGGTTGCTAAAGCTGTTTTGATGAAAACTCTGTAGGTATTTTTTGGCGTATTCTACTACGTCTTTGTCAATATCTATCATCACAGTTTTTTTCACAGTGCTGTGTTTCAGCACCTCGCGCAGCGTAGCTCCTTCTCCTCCACCTACTATCAGTACTTTTTCGGGATTTGGGTGAGTAATCATAGCAGGATGAACAAGCGATTCATGGTATATGTACTCGTCTTCCTCGCTTGACTGAACAAGATCATCTAGAACGAGGCTTCGCCCGTATTCCTCAAAATCTACTATAGCTAGACTTTGGTACTGTGTTTTCTTGCTTACTAGAATATGCTTCAACTTCATTATGAGCCAAGTCTTGTTTGAGACAGGCTGTAGCATTACAAATGGTTTGAGTTGAGACATCGTCCCGTACTCTTCTTGCAGTATGGTATATAAAAATAGTGTCTTCATAAGTGATTTAAAGCAATAACCAGCGGTTTAAGCATGGAGCTGCTTATGCTAATAAATTTTCAGCTAAGTAGTTGTTAAAGAAATACCTTAAAAAGAAACAGCTATTCTTCGAGAACTTAGACGTACACTAACTACATTCTTCAACTAAGTTTTCCTGAATTTCAGGAAAACCTGGAAGAATTTTTGTAGCGAAAACTACTGCTCCATTTATAATTCCCTCTACTTCTGAGACAAAGTTCTCGTATGATAGTGCAGAAGAATGCATCCATGCATAAAGTCCTAAGTAGTTACCTATTATGCCGAAATTCAGCTCAGGAATACTCATGTTTGCTCTTAGCAAAGAAAGCAAAAAGCTTTGAAGATCTGTCTCCTCAGGAATACTAGATAAATCTAAGAGTATAGTGAAACAGTTCACCCAGTCCTCTAGAGCGAAAAAGCTTATCGGTATTTCAACTGATATTTTTTCTCCCTCTCCTTCGCCAGAAACCTCTACTTCAAAATGAGCAGTTATACCTGAAGGTCCTTCTTTAATGTTCTCCTCGCTCAGCCCCATTTGCTTTAAATACTCTTTGACCGTATCTAGTGGTTTATCCATGCTATAGGCTTCTACCTCCTTCTATATAAATTTATTTGTAGAAAACTACCTACTATTTAATGAGAAATAGTTTGATAGCATACTAGTTAAAAAGCATAGATAAAGTATTAGAGGCTGTTTTCAGTACTCTACTGCGTGAAAATAGTTTGTGTAAGCGATATTCACGGAAAACTTTCCTCAGTAAAGAAACTTGTCTCTGAAGTAAGTAGTGTAGACTTATTGCTCGTAGCCGGAGACTTGACAGACTTCGGCGGATACTCTGAAGCACTCGAGATTGTAGAGGAATTAGAGAAAATAGGCTCTAAGATACTCTGTGTGCCAGGCAATTGTGACACTATCGAGGTAATTCGTGCTCTAGAAGAAAAGAATTGTTCTGTTCACGGCAAAAGAGTAATTTACAAAGACATCGGAGTAGCGGGCTTCGGAGGTTCTTCTCCAACTCCGTTTAATACTCCTCTCGAGTTCAGCGAAGATGAAATCTTCAGTAAGCTGAGCATAGTTGAACCGGGGGATATTCTGCTTACTCATGCTCCTCCAAAGAACACTGACCTAGATAGAGTCCTTTTCGGTACTCATGCAGGAAGTATTTCTGTACGGAGAATTATAGAAGAAAAGAGACCTGTTTTAAGCGTGTGCGGCCACATTCATGAAGGCCGAGGAGTCTGCAGGATAAAAGAAACTATTGTAGTTAATCCAGGCCCTCTCTTTAAAAAGTACTATGCCGTAGCACATATTGACGACAAAGAAGTCGATGTAGAGTTAAAGAAAATAAGTACCTGAGCTCTTTATAATGTGTCGTTTCACCTGTATGCAGCTATTGTAAAGAATTTGAGAGGTGTTGTTTACAGCGAGGCTTCTGAAGAAGAGTTTGAAGAGAAAATTAAGTGGCTTGTTAAAAGATTTCGTTACCGTAATTTAGGTTACATAGAAGACCTTGCTAAAAAATATCCTATAATAGGGAAATATGAAGGAAAGCCTTTCATTAAACTCCACTATCCTATCACTGCGTTAAAAGAACTATTAGATAAAATAGGAGAAGAGATAGGCGCTGGCGCTAAACATGTAGCTGTGGCCTCTATATATGTCTCACCGATATTTATAGTAGGAGAAGAGGCTTTCAAGTCACTAAAGTCTATCTGTGTAGACTGTATTAAAACAAATAAAGAGCTAAGTGATAAAAATTGGAAACTCCACATGAGGATTGCTGACTATACTACACTAGATTTTTATTCATGGTCTACTCAAAATTCAGCTAAAATAATCGAATTATGGCTCAGGGGAGGAGACTTTTCTAAGCTTATTGAAGAACGTTTAAATAAAATAAAAAATGACAAAAAACGTTATTGGAGAATTATCTCTGAGTCAGGTAAACCTATTATAGTTTACATAGATTTAATACAGTATCTTGTCAAAAACAATTTGCTATCTATTGTGAAAGACTACAGAGACCTAGCCCCAGCTGCTCTAGCAATAGTTTCTGGTATTGTATTAACTTAGTGTTACAGGGTTTTGCTAGTAAGAAAATTTAATTAAGTTTCACGATGAATAAAAGCCAGTGGAGTGTAAAATTATTTACTGCGGAGAATCAGCCTTAAGGTGTGCTGCAGAAGTGCTTTATAATTTCTACATAGGAGTTGAAAAAATAGCGATCAAGGCTAGAGGAAAGAACATAAACAATGCTGCTGACGCCGCTCTCATAGCGACGAGAATTTTTAAGGGAATTGAGCTAGCTGAAGCGAGCATTAGCAGTATTTTTGGAAGCAAACGTTTATCTGAGATAACAATTTTGTTGAAGAGAAATGAGCAACTCGAAGAAAATAGCGATGCAAGCCTTATTGAATACTTTCTTGAAGAAACAGGTATTCCTTTAGAAGAAATAGCTAGAGAAAAGGAAGCTATTTTAGAGGAATGGAGAGGAGATCCTTCTGGTATTCTTTTATACATAATTTGTGTTATAGAGAGGATACGTCATGAGCTCTCTTGTAGAAAAAATTGTTGAAGATATTATTAAAGAGTCTTTGGAAGAAGAATATGAGAATAAAGTAGCTCAAGTTCTCTTAGATATTTTTTACGAAATATCTCATAGAAAGCATCAATTATCCTATAGTGAGGCTCTAGATTTAGTTAAAAGAACAAAAATTGAGAAAAATGGAAATAAAGTTGTAATAGAAGTAGATTTAGGCGATGCTGTATTGAGGTATGAAGTTACTATGAATTCTACAGCAAATTCACATAAGACTTAAGTATTATTGCCAGTATGTATTTTTGTGCTTGAAACTGGTCTTCGCAAAATAAATGGACGTCTTTTCTATGTACAGAAAGTAAGAGAAGACACTTATGTTCTTGAAGAAGTAGATGAAATTGTTCACTCAGAAGAAAGTAAGTATCAGAAAATAGATGTTGTCAGAGAAAAACACTATGGTCTTTGTCTTTTCCTCGACGGAAGTATGCAGATTACTGAGGGTGATGAACATATTTACCACGAGGCTTTTGTTCATCCAGCCATGATTACTCACCCAAATCCCGAAAAAGTACTGATAGTAGGTGGAGGAGACGGCGGTGTTTTGCGCGAAGTACTTAAACATAATACAGTGAAAAAAGCCGTTTTAGTTGAAATAGATGAACGCGTAATAGAAGTAGTTAAGAAATACATGCCATCTGTTCCTCAAGGTTCATTCAGCGATCCTAGAGCAGAAATAGTTATTGAAGACGGCTTTAAGTACATTGAAAAGCCTAGAAATGAATTTGACATAGCTTACATAGATTTAACAGATTCTCCTGATAGCCCTATTTATGGAGAAGAATTCGTAAAGAAGCTAAAAAACGCTCTTCGAGAAAAAAGTGTAGTTGTTTTCCAGACTTTCGGTTTAGTTGAACACTTAGGTTCCCAGCAGAAAATAGTTAGTGAGCTTAAAAAGTACTTCAAGTATGTTGGAATTTACGGCGCCTTTGTGCCCTCGTTCATGGATCTGTGGACATTTACCTATGCCTCAGACTACTTTGACTTAAAAAATGTCGAAGAAGACTATGTAAGGAAGACTCTAGATGAGAGAAGTGTGAAAACAAGATTTTATTCACCTGAAACACACCGTATGCTGTTTATTAACGCAGAGTACTCTAGAGTAGCTGACAGGCTGAAGAAGCTATGAGCACAGGCTATCTTTGTGACAGATGTGGTGCTCCGCTTAAAGTGACTCCCGAAAGCGTAGTAGTTGTCTGTGAATATTGTGGTAAGCCTCACTTAGTAGCGGGCCTAGTAGACTTGAATAAAATTTTTGTTCTACCGACGTATCCTCGAGAGTATATAGTAAAAGCTTTTTGGACTGCAATTGAAAGAGACTTCGATTTACAGTCGATTAAAAGCGAGATTAGTGTCAGAAGCATTGATGGAGTCTATATTCCTGTTTGGGTTGGTAAAATATACTTGAAGGGCTATGTTTCTTACTACTATTATGTTACAGAGTACAAGAAAAGAGACAAGAGAGTAGAGACGCGTAGAAGGCGAGTATATAGGACTGTGACTATCGATGAGACATATACTGTACCCGTTGTAGCTCGTCGCCAGTACTTTAGGCTCGGAACAGAAGAAGTTGCTAAAGAAGTAGTGTCGAGCAACTCTGCAGAGTATGCTAAAAAGCTTCTTGACCTAGATTTAGAAAAGTGGAATAAAATGAAGCTTGAAGTGCTAAACACAGAGCTTGACGAGAAAATGGTTTCTCTCGAAATGAAGGATAGTGCTCTAGACCATTTAAGGAGCTATTACCGTAGCAAAGGTACTATCGACTGCTTTAATGTCGCTGCTTCTGAACCTCAGGACCTTAAACTATACTTGGTTCCCGTATGGAGAATATGCTACGAGTACAGAGAATCACTTTACTCAGCTTTCTTCACCGGATGGAACCTTAGGCTACTCGTTAAGACAGAGCCTGTTACGGCCTTAAGAAGAATAGCCTATGCTCTGGGCGCATTAGCCTCAATTGTTGCTTCACCTATCTTCGCTATAATTGCCTCGAGCACTAGACCAGAGCTCCTTATACTGTCTCTTCTAGCTCTTACAGGAGCATATCATTTTTCAAGTAGCTTTCTCAAAAGCGTAAGAATAGAGGAGAGAATATGAAAGCTAGATGTCCTGTCTGTGGAGCTGAATTAGAGGTTCCAGAAACAGTTAAAAGAGTCGAGTGCCCTTATTGTGGAACAGTCTTCAATACAGAAACAGGCTCTAAAAGCACCGAACACTTCTACTTCCCTCCTACTGTAGCTAATCCCTATGACTACTTAATGCGATTTATTGAGCGCCAGTACGGCGTCCCAAAAGACATTAGAGAGAACTCTAGCTACAAGAAAAGAGTACTGCACATGATTCCAGTATATTTCTTCCACGTGCACGGTGTTGTAGAAGTAAAAGCTCGTTCAAGAAAATATGGATTTTTCACAACTACAGTAGAAGAAGTTAGAGAAATAGGCATTCCTGCAGTAGATAACGAAGTAGCTTTCTTGCTCGAAGACTATCCTTTCCCACTAAGAGGCAAGAAGTTTTTAGACGAAAAGACGATGAAAAGCGAAATATTCTATAAGCCCGCTCTTAGCTTAGAGTACGCTCAAAGCCTAGCTGAAGGAAAGCTTAATGAAAAGCTAAGTTACGAAATAGAAAATACGGCTGAAGACATTCTTTCAGCAGACTACAAAGTATTTAAAGTAGAATTCAAGGGCCTTGTCCACTATCCAGTATGGGAAATCGAGTATACTTATCGAGAAGAAAACTATAGAGCATACGTCGACGGCGTAACAGGTACAGTTATTTTAGCTGAGCATCCCTTGGCTGCTAAGAGTAGAGCTCTTCAGCTGACGCTAGGCGGAGTATTTTTGACCACAGGCTTTGGCTTAGCAGCAGTCATTATAACCGCACTTAAGGCAAGCGGAGACGCGCTGCTCGCAGCGCTGTTCGCAGTAGCTTCAGGTATAGCCGGAGCAGTCCCACTTCTCACTAGAAGCGTTCAGCTTAAAGTGAAAGCATCTGAAATCAGAGAACATAAAGCATAAAACTATAAGTAAGTTTAGCAGAATTAGGCTGTGGGGAAAAAACTGGATTTAATTGAGCGCCTCTCGATGCTTATTCCTGGCTACCGAGGATATAAGCAGAAGGAACTAATAAGAGAAGACGATAGACTTGTGAGAGAAAAAGCTGCTTTAAAAATAGATGAAGCTAAGAGGCTTTTAGAGGAAGTAATGCCTTCTTATAGTGGAGACTATGAGGTATTAGAAAAAATGGATTCTTTAAGAAAAGACCTAGAGGCTTTGGCTCAGAAGATACGTCATGCTTCACTAGGGTATAGAGGACTATTTGATAGAGTGAAGATTAGAGAAGAAGAGCTAAGGAAACTTCTCGATTACGACTACAAGTTGGTCACTTTAGCTGAAGAGATAAATAAATCTGTAAAGAATCTTGCTTCACTTCTAAGCGAGAAAAGCAGGCTTGTAGCGGGGATAGCTGAAGTAAAGTCTAAAGTACTGGAGCTCGATTTAGTAGTTAGTAAGAGAAGTGAAGTTGCAGTAGGAGGTGCTGTTAATGCCTAAGGTAATTGAGTGGGTTAATCCTAGAGAAGACGAGATAATATGGAAGTACCCTGAAGAAGTTATTGAGTGGGGCAGCCAGCTTATAGTGAAGGAGTACGAAGTAGCAGTATTCTTCAGAGACGGAAAAGTATACGATGTCCTAGGTCCCGGAAGACATACCTTAACAACGCTCACTTTACCGTTACTTACGAGAGCTCTTTCAGCTATCGCCGGCTTCGATAAAATACCTTTTAGAGCCACCGTAATATTTGTCTCAACTAAACAGTTTCAAGGAAAATTTGGAGGGAGAACGCAGACAATAGAACTTGCTCCACTAATGTTTCACGGAACGTTCTGGTTTAAAGTATCTGATCCCCGCCTCTTCATAATGGAAGTCGTCGGAGGCAGAAGCATTTACGAGTCAAGCGACCTCTCTAAGTTCCTCCGAGGATACTTTAATGAAAACCTCATGAAATACTTAAGTACATACAGTATATTTGATGTTTACCAGAGCTTAGATCGAGTATCTATGGAAGTTAAAGTCAAGCTCCTCGCAGACTTCAGGAGAATAGGCTTAGAGCTAATAGACCTGAAATTTGAGGGAATAAACACTACTGATGAATGGAGAGAAAAAATCTTCTGGCTGAGACAAACAGGACAGGCGACTTATGTTTTACAAATGCAGACTTTACGTGAAGTAGCAAAAGAGCTGGGCAAAAGTAGTGGAGCTGCTGTCGGAACAGGTCTGGTCTTACTGCCACAGCTCATGCAGCAGCCAGCCCAGCCTCCTCAGCAGCCGCCGTCAGCTCCTCCCATAGCTACAGGAGTAAAGTGCCCCTCTTGCGGTAGAGAAAATCCTCCGGGAGCAAAATTCTGTATGTACTGCGGTTCTCCACTAGGAGGAACTAAAGTATGCCCCAAGTGTGGAAGACAAGTACCAGTAGACGCGCGCTTCTGCCCCTACTGCGGCGCGAACTTAAGTGGAGAAAATACGCAAGTGCTTAAACGCTAATAGTTTCAATATATTTCTTAAACTTAATTAATTCGGTGAACATCACTATAGACAGTGGTCGTTAAGCTATACTATGACAGGGGAACTATAGTAGCTGAGCTACTAGAGCCATTAAGTTTACCTTCTTTCTTCAAATATGACAAAAGAATAAATGCTTACAGAGCACTAGCTATACACTACAGGCAAGCTCTTGAATACTTTGAAAAGAAGGGAGTTGAAGTACAGGATAGTGTTCTAAAGCCTATTGAAGGAAAAATAACGTTAGCTGAGAACCTTAGGCTTCGAGACTACCAGAAAGAAGCGCTTGAGTGCTGGATTAAAGCCAGGTGCAGAGGAGTAATCGTACTTCCTACAGGAGCCGGTAAAACTAGAGTTGCACTAGCCGCCTTAAACTACTTAAAGAAGCCCACGCTGATAGTAGTTCCGACAATAGAGCTAATGGAGCAGTGGGAAAAACGGCTGAAAAAGTTCTTCAAGGTAAAGATAGGCAGATTTTGGGGAGGAAGCAAGTACATAGGCTTTATAACGATATCTACATACGATTCAGCGTACATTAATGCAGAAATACTAGGCAATAAATTCGAGTTAATCATCTTCGATGAAGTTCACCATTTGCCGAGCCCCGGCTATAGGCAAATAGCAGAACTGAATGCCGCTCCCTACAGACTAGGTCTTACAGCGACACCCGAGAGAGAAGATAACCTACACTTAGACTTAGATTACCTTGTAGGAAGAATTGTCTACCGTAAAGTAGTTAAAGAATTTAAAGGACGTTTCCTAGCAGACTTTGAAGTAAGGACAATAAGAGTTAAATTATCTGAAAAAGAAAGAAAAATATATAAAGAGCTTGTAAAGAAATACAAAGAATATCTTAGAAAACATAATATTAAGATAAAATCTATTAGTGATTTTGAAAAAATTATAATGAGAAGTGGACTTGATAGAGAGGCTAGAGAAGCTCTTCTCGCCTGGCGTGAAGCACGAAAAATAGCTTTCAATGCTTCTGAAAAAATGAAAGTACTTAAAGAAATTCTAGCTAAACACAGGGGCGATAAAATACTTATCTTTACCGAGAACAACGAAATGGTTAGGAGAATTTCCGAGGAACTACTTATACCTGAAATAACATATAAGACTAAACCTGTCGAGCGCCGAGCTATTCTCGAAGGCTTCCGTCTAGGCAAGTTCAAGGCAATAGTGACAAGCAGAGTTCTCGAAGAAGGAGTAGATGTCCCAGACGCAAACGTAGCAATAGTTTTAAGCGGCACGGCAAGTAGGAGAGAGTTTATTCAAAGGCTTGGCAGAATACTGAGACCTAAGGAGGGAAAAGCTGTTCTATATGAGATAGTTACATCAGGAACCTCTGAAACCAGAGTCTCTAGTAAAAGGCGCCGTGTTCTTAAGTCTGACTAAATTCTCAGTTCTTCGAAGAGAACTAGCACCAGTGTTTGTAGAAGCACAATGAATACTCCTTCTTCTAGTGTCAGCTGGTTGTCGTCTAGTATTGCTTTGTTGACTAACCATAGTACGCCTGCTACTGAGGCTAACTGGAAGACTATATAGCCGTCGAGAGGAATTGGCGTAAATAAAGCTACTATGCCTAGGACTATTAAGATACATTGAGTTATTCCCGCTAGAAGATTAGCTAAGCCTAACTCGAGATGCCCTTTTAGTGCTCCAATTATAGCTATGCCGTTTTCTGGTATTGTTCCAAAGATCGCTAAGATTAAGGCTGCTAGTGCTGGAGAGAGATTTAATGTGTGTACAGCATATTCTCCGAGATCCGATACTAGTTTACTTCCCACAATTACTCCCCCGAAGCCTAAGGCAATAAGTAAAGCTATTTTACGCGAAGATACTTCTTTTTCAAGAGACTTCTTTAGAGGAGTTTTACTCACCATGTTTATTATGTACGCTGCATAAACAAGCAACAAGAAGATTCCTATTCCTTGAGGTAAGTAGCCTTCGCAGTCCTCTACAAGCCCCATTAATGTTATTAGAAAGCATACGACTATAGTCGATCTGATTAACTCACTTTCATGCTCGATCGCAGTATAGCTCACTTTTATGGCTCCTTTCTTGCTACCTAGTATCAGTATAAATACTCCTAGTAAAAATACATTGAGCCCAGCTGCGATTATAGTAGACAAAACAGCCGTCTCTATAGTCTCTGCAGAAGCCTTCATGATTAAAAATAAAGCTATAAGAGTTTCAGGGAGAATCGACGCTATACTCGATATTACTCCAGCTAAATGCTTGGAAATACCTATTTTAAGGGCTAGCTTGTCTAAACCTTCTACAGCTAGCTCGCTTGCCCTAAAAACTAGATATACTCCTAGAACAAAGCCAGCTATAATAGACGCCTCTTTACCTACGGCAAAAGAGCAAATATACATCAGTAAAAGAGCGCCGAATGCTAGTAGCTCTTCTTTTACCACAACTTGCTTAAACCCCTAGCGTTAAAAGATTAACGGAACTATTACTTTCGGTGCGTAAAAGAACTCTTTATGTGTAAGTACAAGTATTTAAAGCGGAATGCTTCCATCAAATTTACTCGTAGCCA
>QMRV01000060.1 GCA_003649445.1 Thermoprotei archaeon
CTACAGTTTGGGCAATAGTAAATTTATGGAAGATCGAAAATTATTCTGAGGAAGAAATCCATATGTGTGTTTTGTTTCCGTAGATGGTTATTTGTGGTCCGTAGGCTTTTGATGGTATTATTTTTCTTTTTGTGTTTATTTTAATGGAGGCTTCTGTTCCGCTTATTTTTACTGTTATGTGTGTTTGGTTTAAGGTTACTGTGTAGGGGGCTCCGAGTGATATTACTCGGTAGCCGTAAGTGTCTTCTATTTCTTTCGCAAGCCAGAAAGCTACAGCGTAGGGCTTAGTTAATGTTCTTTGAACTAGTGGTGGTGTCGATAGAGCCAGTAGAGCTATAATTGCTATAGAAATAATTACGATTGTCGTGCTTTCCATAGTGTACTGCTCTTTAAAAACTGTTTAAGTAGACTTTAACTTTCTGTTTATTCAAGTCTCTAATATAGAAGACTACTTGATCTGGCAACCACTTTCTTAAGGCTAGTATTTTCTGTGTGAAACACTTCCAGTCTGATGTAGCCACGTAGATTACTCGGCTTTTAGCAAGTATTGGAGCGAGGTCTAGTAACATTTGAGCCAGGTTATTGAAGCAGAAGCCTTCCAAATAGTATCCTGAGGGATATTTTGCTTTAAGCAGTACTCTAGGTACACTATACTTCGACCAAGAATAAGTTTTGAATAGGTAGCGGTAAGTAGATTCGCCTCTAGGAGTCAAGTAAACAACACTTCTCAGCCTACTACGCACGCATATTTTGCCTACATTCACTAATTTCTTTTCGCGGAGACTTCGAAAAACAGTACTAGCTTTAAGTGCTTCTGGAAAATAGAAAAAATCAATACAGCCAATTTTCCTTAAAAGTCTTGCCTCGAGCTGAGTTAGCGCTAAGCATGGAGGCGGACTGAGCAAGCGCTTGAGGTAGCTGTAGAGTTCTCTAATTTTCTTTGATTCTTCTAGCTCTACGCTCATAGTACAGCCACCAGTGTTTTCTGCTTAGATAAACAGGGATAGGTTCCGTGTACTGCTCTGAAACTTCGGCAACTATTGATGTAGGGGCATTTGAGGCATTTTTCTCCCATAGGGTATTCCCCGATACTTGCTAAGAACTCGTCCCAGTTTCTACAGGCGCTAGGGTAGTTAATGCATAGAGGCCTTACTTCACAGCTGTCACATACTTTCGCTTTTTCTCCACGACTATTTCTTAGCGCCGGGGGCTCTGGCGGAGGCTCATTTAGCGAAACGATCTTCAGTACTCTCTTAAAGTACTTTTCAAGTAGCTTCGAGTCGAGTTTTACTTCTATTACTTTAAGCGGGTACACGAGGTAGCCTCTATTTGCTCCTAAGAGCTTCTCGTAGAGCATTAACTGGAGTCTGTACCCCAAGTGTTCTCTGTACCCAGTTTTAATTTCAAAGGGAATACCGTCTAAAGTAAAGTCAATGTATCCTCTAACAAAGTAGCCGCAGTACTCTCCTTCAACCAAGACATCTGGCTCAATGCTTAATCCAAGTGAATCGAGGTACTCTATGTAGATTTCATGTATCTTTAAGCCTCTAGCAATACTTCTAAGTCCTTTTTCACCGACAATAAGTGCTCCTAGTTTATGCTGCAGCCAAAGCTTCTTAGCGCAGTAAAAGTATGCTGAAAAATAGCTAGGCCAGAAACACTCACTGTTATCCTGTTTAATAAAATAGAGTAGCTTACCGCTCACCCTCTTTACTTCAAGTACAAATTCTCCACCAGAATACTGTTTCAGCTCTTCTATGATTTCAGCTAAAGGCTTCTCACAGTACTCCTTCTCGATCTTTTTGATGTCAATAACACTCTGTAGAGGCTTTATACATATAGTCGAGCTCACCCATCTCACCGGAATAAGCTTTCTTAAAAATCGCTGAAGCCTCCTCGCCTTCATTTTTAAGCAATTATTCTCGGTGAAGCGGGGGTGGGCTCGAGTAAAGCAGTTGTCGTCTTAAAATACGATCATTTAGTAAACATGGTTAAAGAATATCTCCGCGAAAGAATAGGGAAAGAAAGGGGCTCAGTACTAGTCGTCAAAACAAAACACTTAGTGAAGTATGCTGAAAGAAAAGGCATAACGTGTCTACATAGTAGTTCGCGTAGAAGTATTCTCCTACACATACTCTTAAACGATCTAGGCGAAGCAGTAGTTTCAGCAGAAATTCGCGACAGCAACCACGCACTTAAAGTAATTTATGATAAGAGAAAGCTCAAGAGACTTCTCTCGATTTAAATACTTCTTTTTCTCTATGAGCGAATGGCACTCACTTCTCCGTGTTCTCTCATATATGGTTAAAAGAACCAGAGGTAACACTCTCTACGTAACCTACCGAGACGTCTACAAAATATGTATTAGGTTAAATGTTAAGCCGCCATCACCCTACAAGCTACACAAACTAATGAAGACATATAATGTACAAAAAGACTGTAGTTTCATTAGAGGGGGTAAAGTTACATGGATTCTGAGGAAGAATACTGTTCTCTGGAAGCTTCTAGAAGAATCAATGTACACTGATATTTTAGCTAAAATAAAGTAAGCTAGCCTCGCTGAATATCTTTTAGCAGTTTTCTTACGGCATCATAGCTTTTTGGTGCTTTAGGATACTTCCTGTACATATCGCTGAAGTGGTCTAAAATCAGCTTCTTTATTTGGTAAATAGGCACTCTTAGCCTTAAATAAGGCTTAAGAAAATTACTCACATATTCTCTCGCCTTCTCATAGTCTTCTCTAGTAAGCTCACGGAAACTGCTTTTCTCACTCAAGTAGAGAGCAATATAGTGTAGTAGTGTAGGTCTATAGTAGAGCTTGCCTTCTCTCTTAAGCCTACTCATACCTACTCTCGTTCTCCTTTTAATGTCTTCAACGTACATTTCAGCAAACCATAAGAAATCCATTATAATCTTCTTTTTCATCATTGGATCTAAGTCATAGTTGAGGAAATCCATTCCAGCGAAATAGAAGTTGAAGCCTTCTTCAGCTAAGAGCTTTAACTCATTTAATCCTTCTTCTACGCTCCTAGCAAGCCTGCTTAAGTCATAAAATACTATTGTTTTAATATTATTCTCTTTACAAAATTTAAGCATTGCCTTATAGCCTTCGTGTTTTCTTGGAGGTACTTGACCGCTTACTGCTTCATCGCTAAAAAATCCTAGTATATTTAGTTTCTTTTTCTCTGCAAAAGAAAGTATTGCCTGTTTTTGATTTTCTACTGTTTCGTCTTCTTGACTCACTCTCAAGTAAGCTACAGCTTTCACTTGTTTAGGAAAAGTCCCTTTCACTTAAATTTTTGGCTAAAGAACCTTCTCCGAAGAAACGGAAGCCCTCTTACAGTCACCTACGGTAAAGCGCCCCCTTCTCCAAAAATCTCATACTTTGACCCAAAAACATCACTTGGTCTATTTAAAAACCTGTTTATTTTGGTGGTGGGAGGGTGAGCTCGAAAATAGAGAGAATACCTACTGGTATAGAGCTTCTTGACAAGTATCTTCAGGGAGGAATACCTAAGCATTCATGGGTATTCATAGCAGGAGAACCAGGTACAGGGAAAAGCATACTTTGCTTACATACAGCTAACACAGCTCTCTCGAAAAACATTTGCCCGGTAGTCTACGTGACAACTGAGCAAAACTTTCAGAGTCTAGTAAAGCAAGCAGAACAGTTCAACATGCACTTCAACGGATTTAAAGACAAAGGAACACTGCACATAGTTGATATTTTCGAGCTGAGAAGCCACGCTTACGAAAAGAAAAGTAAGGCGAAGTACCCTGACCCACTTGATGTAGGTAACTTAGTAGACTACTTATGGAGTCTTGTTAGAGAAAAGCGGATAAGAGAGCCATTAATCATAATTGATTCACTGAGCGCTTTCTGGGTAGATAAGCCTGCTATGGCTAGGCGTATCACATACAATATGAAAGTTCGCTTAGCTAAAATGCAGCCAACAGTAATTGCTACACTACAGTACGCTGTTACTACAGGAGGAAGCTTCGGTTTTGGAGCAGAACACATAGCCGACGGAATAATTCAGCTAAACTTTGACAACATTGAGAAAACAAAACAGATCAAAAGATGGGGCATTATCAAGAAAATGAGGCTGACAAACCATTATAAGAGGGCATGGAGCTTCGATATTAAGCCGAAGCAAGGCTTTGTTATATTAAACGAATCTAATTAATTTAATCTTATTTATCTTTTTTAACAGTCTTTTTATTATTTTAGAGGCTTCTCTTCTGCTTGTGAACTCGTTTACTTCTATTTGCTCATCTAGCTTCTTTGCTAGTGTTTTAATTAACTTCAATTGTTTTTCTGTAATTAAGTACTTTCCGTAGGTTTCTAAGACACGTGTTTTATTGTTTTCACAGTAGCTGTAATATGCTCTCCAAGAATATTTTCTAGCAGGATTTTCTTCACCGGGAATCCACTCGTAGGCTATTTCTATGTTCTTTGCGAGCTCTTCGACTTCTCTGTAGTAGTTTATTATGTTGGGTGACTTGACTGAAGTTTTTCCTGTTAGCTGGTCTATGAATACTCTATTATCGCTTTTTACAGTTATTTTACTCGATATTTTCTTAAAGAACTTCAAGAAACATATTAAAGCGATATAGTATGCTTGGAAGTGATTATAGCCTATGCCTATTACTTTACTTTCAGTGAAAACTATTTTATTGTTGGAGTAAGCCAGTATTCCGTAGCAAGCTATAGCCCCGTTTACTGGCTCTGATAAGCCATGAATATAAGCTACTATACTGCCGTATGCTAGTAGAGGAGTTCTACATATAGGACATACGATAGCCTCGTCTGCTACTGGGAAGTGGCATACGGGACACTCTATCACGCTTCTTTATTGCTTATTAAGTGCCAGTTGTTGACTACTCCTTCTGTTACTTCGTAGCCCATTTCTATTAGTATGGGTTCTAGTTTTTTAGCTAGTATTGGTACTGCTTTTCTTTTTTCAACGCCGTATTTTTTAGAGAGATTTGATAAAATACTGTCTACTATTGTGTGGGTTTCGGGGTTTTTCCAGAGGTCTATTACTAGGCGTAGTATTCCTACTGACCAGTACTTATTCATGTACTCTTTTATTGCCTTGAGTAGAGGGTTCTCTGTTTTGAAAAAACTTCATTTTCTCCTCAATAGCATTCAACCGCTCTTCAATTAAAACAGTTTTCTTCTCGAGTTCACTTAGCTTAGCTGAAAGTTCTTCAAGCTTTTTAACAATATTGAATAATAGTGCCTCCACGGGGATCACCTAATAGACTCTACGAGAAGATTAAGTAGCTCTAGTAGCTCTTTTCTAGAAATTTTTCCCTCCTTGTACATTTCTTCGAGCTCGTCAACAGAAATCTCATTGCTCTTGACCATTTCTTTGAGTCTGTTTAAACTGTATTCTTTGCTGGAGGCTTCTTTCACTATTTCTTCTTCCTTAGCTTCTGCTTCTTTAGGCTCTTCTTCTATTACTTTAAAGTACATTAAGTCTACTACGTTTGGTCCACTACTTGATTTCCGTATATTGCCTACGAATTTTATGAGTGTACCGTCTGGTAGAGTGAGTAGTTTTGCGCTTCTTCTAGAGTAGCAGAAAGCTAGGTACTGCTCACCTATTTCTCTAGTATTTTTGTCTAGTACGTTTATCCAGACTGAGGTCCCCGTGCGACTGTGTTCTATTATGCCGTACTCGTAGTCGAGGTCGAGTTCTCCGCTACGGGGCTTAACTTCCTCAATATACTGTATTCTAGCGCCAATATAGTCTGCTGTAATCTCGGCTAACTTGTCTTCTTTAATTAATTCACCTATCTGCTTTATTTGCTCCTCGTTATTTCTTTTAAAAACTTGCATAACAAAAAGTCTACTATTTTTAGCTAAGAGAAGTAAAGCGTCATTTGTTCTCTCAAGAACATCGAGTACAGTAAAAGATTCTTTCTCGGTAGTGAGGAAGACTGGTTTTCTGCCTTTAATAATGTTTTCACGAAGCCTCTTCAGCGCCTCAATATACTCGCGCTCACTCATTTCCCCTCACCTCGAGCTGCTTCAATAGTTCTTCGCGTAGAAGCTCCAGACCATTTCTTATCAAAAGGTCTTCAGTAATACGCTCACCGAGGAGGAGACGCTTACCGCCGTGAAGTCTAACAGCAAGATCCATTACTTCCCTGAGCAACAAATAGGTTTCAGTTTTCAACGCTACTCTAACATACTTCTTTTTACCGTAACCCAAGACTCCTCACCCCCATAAACACACCTCTTATAAATCAGCACAATAGCACAAATGAGGAGAAAACGTGAACTCCGCATAAAGTTGATAAAAAACACATTATTCAATAATCATCCAAGATGATAACAGTACTTAACATGTGTAAGTGTGCTTTAAGGAAACCAGCGTACTACTAATAATATAATATTATGGGGGTGTGTATGTGTAAGTAGAAGTATTTGCCGATAAAAAGTACATTTAAACAACTCCACATTACGTGTGCAATTAGGTAATATGAACTTCCTACATAGAATTTAACACTTAGTAACTATTTAAAGCGAAAATTTTCCGCCTAGACTAACTAGCAGTATGGTTTAGTCGGATATTCAATTCGGTAAGTAAATATTGAAGCCTAAGTGTATTCTATTTTAGTGAGAATATGTGTGAGCTTTTAGCCCTATGTTTTAATTTGCCGGTGAGTCCTAGGATTTCGTTTAAGGGATTTAGGGTTCGGGGGAGACGTAATCCTGATGGATGGGGACTTGCATTTTACCCTGATAACTCTGCTGTAGTGTTTAAGGAGCCTTTAACTGCTACCGAAAGCCGCTTAGCCAGCTTCATAGAAAACTATGAGTTAATTAAGTCTAAGATTTTTATAGGTCATGTTAGGCTTGCTAGTCGTGGTGAATTAAGCTACCGGAATACACATCCCTTTAAGAGAGAACTTTTTGGGAAAGACTATGTGTTCGCGCATAATGGGACGTTGCACGGCTATCGGGAGCTAGAGTTGGGTAGGTTTAAGCCTCTTGGTGAAACAGACTCAGAGTACATTTTCTGCTACCTCCTCAACCGAATAGAGAAAAGAAAAATATTCGAGTGGAGGAGAAGCGACTTCGACTGGCTTGCGGGGCTTCTAGCTGAAGTAAACAACTACGGCTACCTCAACTGTATTTTCTCTAATGGCGAATATTTGTTCTGCTACTACGATAAAACAGGCTATAATGGGCTGTGTTTGCTTCACCGTAAGCCGCCTTACGGTAGAATTAGAGTGAAATTAGCGGATAGAGACTGGGAAGTAAATCTAGTATTTGAAAAAGACTCTAGAGAACGAGGATACGTTGTGGCGACAAGACCGCTGACCAATGAAATGTGGGAATGCTTCCTCCCAGGAGAACTAATAGTGTTTAAGAACGGTGAAATAGTTTACTCGAATAAAAGAAGACCAGAGGAAATAGAGCCTAAAATACCCTCGGGAATAGAATTAGAGATTCTCCGAGTAGTTAAGAGAGCTCCTCATAGAGTGAGTTTAAGAGAAATAGCATTAAAACTGAATCTTCCATTAGAAGAAGTAAAGAAAAGCATCTTCTCACTACTATGTAAGGGGTATTTGAGGCAAGATAGAAGAGATCGCGTTAAATGGCATCACCCTGAAGCAACATTCTTCACGAATAAGTCTAAAAGAAAAGAAATAGAGAAGTTGCTTAAGAGTCCTGAGTAATTGTAGTGAATACCGCTAAATATTCATTTTACTAGTATTTTATGAGAATATGTGTGAGAAAAGATACGAGGATATTATTGAAGATCTTCGCGAGAAGTATAGGCCTAAAGAAATAAGGGTTCTTTTTGTAGCAGAGTCTCCTCCTAAACCCAGTGACACGCAGGAAGTAAGGTTCTTTTATAATAAGAATACTGTGCTATACTATGCTACCTTTATAGCATTCCATAGAGTCTATAGTATAAAAGAAGAAGAATTTCTCACTATGTTTCAGAAGTTAGGCTGCTATCTTTATGACTTGTTGCCGGCAGGACGAAGCTGGAGAGGCGTAGGAGTAGATGAGAGAAATAGAGCATTAGATAAGCTCAGTAGATTTGTTAGAGGAAATAAGCCGAGGCTTATTGTAGTTGTTTTTAAAAGTAGGATAGCGAGAGTTATTGAAAAGAAGCTCAAAGACTATAATGTAAAGTCTCTGTATTTTCCTACACAGAGAAACATTGATAAGTATGTTGAAGGCTTAGAAGAAGTATTAAGTGATGCGATAGCTAATAATATTTTGCCGAGAACCTTGTAAACTGGCTACTCTAATGGTTTTCTTGTTGTTTTCTTGAGGTATTCTTGTGGTATTGTTGTATGTAGTGCATGGTAACTTCTTCTATCCAATAGTACTATTACATGTGTTTTGCTTCTTTTTCGATTGCTTCTGAAGTATGATTGCGTGTTTACTGCATTGTTTAGTAGTTTGAAGTACTCTATATCCTTTTCAACTATTGTTCTAAGTACTAGTGGGTTCAAGGGCTTTGTTTCGAGTGGGTACTGGTAGAAGCAGAATACTATGTCTGTGTCTGGTAGAGATATTCCGCGGTACCATTTTCCTCTAGTAGTCCAAATATATACTTCTGCTGCACGAGGCTTTTTATCATAGTAGTCGGAAGTTACTTTAAAGGAAGCCTCCATGTACTCGTGTAGTATTTTTGTTAAAGTGTAGTTTCTTGAAGCAATACCTATCTTCCTGAATTTACACGAATATTCTTTAATTGTTTTCAGTACTGTGGGTAGCCATTCGTCTTTTTCGCTCCATTTTAGTGTCTTGCGGCTCCAGAGAATAATGTCTTTGAATTCTGATTTAATGTAAATTGTTGTGCACGGAGTATTTTCTGGTAGAGGCATTAGCTCTAGTAGTTCTGGGGGAAGCGTGGCTGAGACGAGGAAAGTGATTCTAGTTAAGGGTACTATTGGCTTGAAGTAGACGTATTTTCCGAAGCGGAAACAGTTTTTCGCGAGCCTCTTGACTACTTTTCTTGTCAGGGGGTCTCCTGTGCGCCAGAGTTCTTTTAGCTTACTGTACTCGCATACTATGCTCCACTGGTCGAATAAGGAGTCTGCTTCATCTATGATCAGCAAAGTGTTTTGGAAGGCTCTGGGCGCTGCCGTATATAGTACTAGTAGCATTTTGTGAGTTAAAGCGAATAGTCCTCTACTGCTTTTAATGAAGTTTTTAAACGCTTCTTTGAACTCACAGGTTTTCTGGCAACCTCTACATATTCTGGCGCACGCTACTAGGTAGTCTACTGTGTCTTCGGCTTCAATGTATTTTACTGCGGGGCATACTTCGTCTCGGCTCTTGATTACTTCCATGCCGTACTGTTTTGCCCAGTAGTTTCTAAGCGATCTTAGTGGTGCCGCGTAGACTACTTTAGCTAAATTAGAGTAAAGCACAGTATTCGCCAGTGTAGTCCTAGTTTTTCCTCCACCGGGAAGCCCCTTGACTACTGCGAGCCTTCTGTTATTATCTGAGGAAAGCCTGAATAGTAGCTCGAACTCTAGCTCTATCATCGAGTCTCTAGCTCGAGTACTGCTTCGAGAAGCTCCAGTATCTTCAAGGGATTGTTTTGTGTAAGTGAAGACACTTTCTTGACTAAAGTAGATGTGCAGAGAGTTCTTGGAACATATCTTCCGTGGAGACTGTTAGCGACCATTAGGGGACATAGTCCTTTCAGCGCAATACTGTATGTGCCTCTAAGTGTATTGTAGTAGAGGTTTCTCGCTGGAGGAGTCTCCATAGAGTACTCTTTGCCGTCTACAGTATACTTTATTCTCGAGCAAAGCTCTTCTAGCTGCTTAGGAGAAGCTCCAATGAGTCTAAGTCCTCCGAGAAGCTCTACTTCGAGAACTGTGTGAAGTCCCCGAGGCACGCTCGTAGGGTAAGCAGGATTCTTCAACTCAATAGGCTCACTGGAGTAAAGCTGACTCAAATAATACTCTACACAGCGACCACAACCAACTTCATCACATACAAGCTGAAACAACAAGAGAAGCCGGTTCAACGAGAGACCGGAGACGAGCTTCTGTACTGGCTCGGGGACACAATTATATTTAACAGAGCCTTCTGCCGGAGAAACATCCGCCACGTATCCTTCAACCTCTCCGAGAAGCCACTTTAAGGCTCTGCGATATTTTGATGCCTTACCCGTGTCCCATAAGTCTACTTTAGATAATTTCTCGTAGACTAGCTCTTCTTCAACACCACTATACTTCAAGTAGAGCCTACTAGGATACGTTATACAGTACCCATAAGTCTTATTATCTAAAAAACCCTTAACACCCCTCCACTTCACTAAACTCAAGTCATCTACCTTCAAGGCTACATGAAGCCCGCCCCGAGGAGTCCTTTCTATAAAACAGCCATTAAAGCGATCTAAAACCATGTCACCCATCTCCCCAGCAAGCCTGCCCTCAATATCAATCCACATCAACCCATTATTAATACCGGGGACAGCAAGCCCCCCACCTTTCCTGAGAAAATTTAGGCTCGCTATAGTTACTTGCCTAGACCTGTAGTCTAGCCTGTACACGAAGCCTCTTGGAATAGTAACAGGCTTCTTCGCTTCAAGCAAAGCCTCTCTCCTAGAAAACCCGTAGCCAACACCCTTAATAGCGAAAACAAGAAAGCCTCTCTTCCACAGCTCGACACCATAGCGGTACACTAGGCTACAGCACCCCCGCACAAAGAGACCACCCCTTATAAATCAGGCAATTTATAAGCAGAGAAAACACATGGACACAGTCACTAAAATAATGCTCGTAGCCGGAGTCATAGCACTAGCAGCCACCCTGATTATAGTCTTCAAGCCGTGGAATTATTCTCGCTGGATGGAATACAATTACATTAAGGCACATGCAGTAGAAATAGCTGAGGCAATCGAGCTAGGCAAGCCGATTAAACTGAAAACACCAGCATACATAAACAATACTACAATAGAAATAAAAATAACGTTACCAAACGAAAAACCATTAACAATAAAACTAAACTACTCAAAAATAATACTAAAAACAAACATACAAACACAAGCAATAATAAGGGGACGAAACACGACATGGGCTAACAAACCATTAACATGCGTATACCAAGTAGGCTCAAAAATCATAATAGACCCTAAGCCCATAGTCAACTACACAGTTGGCAAAGAATACAACCAAACAATATACATAGTAACAGTAACATTATTCAAAATACCGTATACAAGCATTAGAGAAAATACAATAATATATTTTTCTAAAATAGAAAAACAAGAATACATGAGAACATATTCGTACTCAGAAAAATCACTACTTTATA
>QMRV01000061.1 GCA_003649445.1 Thermoprotei archaeon
ACCGTGGAGGAATGCCTCCAGCCCCTCATATCGCGCCTGCTTAAACCCTAGATCTATGTCACGAGCTGTCTCAAGTAGAATTACAGCCAGTGATGCAGCTTCAGCAACGTCATCACTACTCCACGTGGAGAGCCTCCTCCTGATGCTATCAGCCCTCACAGATGGAGCTCCCGTCTCATTGAGCGAGAGGTACGCGAGGTACAGGGCCCTGCCGGGCACGAGGGACGAGATCCTCGACCAGGTGACCCTAGCTCTCGCAGCGCTTAGAGCTTCGAACATCAGTGGGTAGTATGCCTTCCCCCTCCTCCTACCTTCCTCCTCTTCGCTCTCGGCCTCGGTTGCGATGGACTCGCCTATCAAGCCCATCTCCCTTAGCCTATCTATATCATAGCCGAGCAACTTCGTGACTGTCTGCGCGAAGTCATAGCTTAACGGGAGAGGCTCATCCCTGTACCTGCCGGTCTCTAAATCAACCCTGGACAGGAACCACAGGGTTACATAAGACCTGGCGGCGGCGTCGCGCAGCATCGCCCTACGCACACACTCAACAACCCTATCTACGTCTGAGGGAGATAACTTCACGGGGCCAGCGTCCATCAGTACCTTACGTATCAACGGCGAGATGAACAGCTCATCAACCTTTGTGGCAGCAGCATCGAACAAGTCGTCAAACTTGACGAGCCCCGGGATCTCGAATCTAGTCGCTACGGACAACGCACTGCCTAGCATCAGGGCCATCATATCAGCCGGGCTGACGCCAGCCTCCCTCGAGACCTTCCTAGCTTCCTCGACAACCTCTCTGGCGACCTCTACGAACCTAGGGTGATTAAGGAGACTCCTCCTTACATCAGCCCCTACCTCAACTAGCCTCTTCCTATCGTACTTCCTAGCAACTATGATTAAGCTAGTCTCTTGCGCTATCACGTTGACCTGCCTCTTGTATCTAGTCTTCATCTCTGTCTGAAGAGGCCACACCTTAGAAACAACGTAGCCAGCATCGTACAGCGATTCCCCAACAGTCCTCCAAGCTACATCCGTTGGATGAGTAAACCACAGCACCAAGACACCATCATCCTTAAGCACCTTGTAGGTCTCTCTAACGAATTCCTTGAAGAACCTCCTGAACCTACCGCTAGAATCTCTCTTATCATATGTAACAACCTCTCTCTCGCGAGGCACTTTAGAGCTAGTCCAGCTCCACCCAGGTAATTTAAGCCCTGGTTTGAACAGCAATTCTAATACTGGCGCTAGGCTCCTCCTAAGGATCACCCAGAAAAATTCACTCCTATCGCTGTAGATAACCTGCTCAAAGTAAGGGGGATCAACGTTAACGACATCGACTGTGCTCACATCAAGGATTTCTGAGAGTCTAGTAGCGTCGCCGAGGCAAACTGTAACCCTATCGCCGAGGTTGACATTCCTAAACTCATCACACAGGAACTTCAATACGGGGAGTATGCCCCCTGCAGTCTTCGTAAGTTTGCCACCTCCTGCGATGTGTGGCTCAAGAGCCCACTCGAGACTCCGCTCGGGAAGCGTAACAACCATTTCACAATACTCCTGTCTAAAGTCGAGAGTGCTCTCACCTCTCAGGGTATGCGCTATGCCTGTCTTGAAGCCTGTTCCTTGCCAATGAGTTGCTATCGTGTTGTAGTCAACCATTTTGTCTATCGCGAATGCTAGGTAGAGAGCTACTGCTGCGCCAAACTCACCGTCCTTAGAAGCTTGCTGTTCAGCTATCTCGGCTACGAGCTTCGAGAGCTTTGCTATTGCTAGAAGTTGCCTTGGGTTGAAGAGCATGTACCAGTGTGTGAGGCTTTTATTCCTGGCCGTGCTGACCCACTTGTTCTCTGCTGGTATCTCGTCTATTGGAATGTAGTCCTGTAGTTCGAGGATCTCATTACTCAGATCTCTGAATGCTTGTATGAACCTCCCTCTCTCATCTTCATCATCCCATATGGCTACGAAGGTGTTGCCAACCTGTTTAACCAGGGGTATGTGTAGCTCTAAGAGCTTATCCTCCATTTCTGGAGTGACCTGTTCTAACTCCTCTACAACGCTCTTCATCAGCCTAGCGTGTTCCTGGAACCATCTATCGAAGGCTGTCTGCCCAGCCTTAGCCCTACCCCTAAGCTGGAACCACTTGCCACAGTAAGGACACTTAATGTTATTACCCCTCTTCTCGAAGGGCTTGCCGGACTTGGTGTCAGTCGTCTCTATGGTAAAGATTTTCTTCTCCTTATCGAATTCTATCCGCAAATATCTGCTCTTAAACCTTGAGGCCTTCGTTATCTCTGGAGCGACACCCTGTACGGGTATTAAGCCTCTGCAGAATGGGCATCTCACACCGCGTGCAAAGATGTAATTCTCAGCATTCTCACCATAGTATTTACTAAGCTCCTCCCTAGCCTTAGCGATGAACCATTTAGCAGCCTTAAGAGTCTCTTCAAATAATCCAGCACCGGCATACTTAGCTGGGAACTCCACCGTAGCCTTCAGGATGAGATAAGCCACGGGATTATATTCGATGGCAATGGTTCTGAAACCAAGCCTAATGGATTCGAGGGGGATGCTACCACCGCCAGCCATTGGATCGAGCACTACGATATCGGCTAGTTGTCTGCCCATACCCTCTCTTACAGCTTTCTCTACTACCCCTAGCTTCGGGCTTAAAGCGTAGAGCGTCTCATCAGGGGACTTGCCTCTGGCTAATAAGTCCAGTGAGGACGCCGAGAAGAGGGCGTTAATATCCGTGCTAGAGGGTAGCACTGAGGCTAGCGTCAGCACCCTAGCCCCACTTGCAGGCCTCCTCGCAGCCCACCAGTGTAGGTTGGATATCCTTGGTACTAGTGGTGCAGTACGAAATCGCGTCCTGACCAGCGTCTTCTCCCTGACATTAGCCATATTTATTTCAGCAATCGGTAAGTATTTCTCAATAATTCGCTCGCTCATAAAATCTCACCTGTTAGCCACTTTTTTAACGCCTGGGCTTTCGGCCCCATTCCCTTAAAGCTGGCTATTACTTTCCGCGTGTAGGCCGTCAGGTCTGGTAGCAGCTCTTGGTAATGCTTATTCAGTGCTATGAATATCTCCTCATATCTCCTCTCCCTAACGAGCTCCAATATACGGCTTTTTAACAGCTCAACCCTTTCAGGATCCTTCCTTATTGGTGGGAGGCTCCTCCAGCTCTCTCCCACTGGCGGCTTGTATGGTAGCTTCGTCTCGGGAGTTACAACGTCCAGATCCTCTGTGATTATGATTACGTCTATATCCTTCTCCCTCAGCTTATTCACATGCCTTCTCACTATCCTATAGAATAGACCGTCATAGCGTTCTATAGCGGGTAATGGCTCAGGGCTTGGGTTGCGCCTATAGGATGGGCCGAGGATTAGCAGCCTAGCCATTTTTCTCACCTGCTTGCAGCCTTCCTGACATAGATCTTGCCGTCATTGAACACCCACTCTACCTCGTCCCCCTCCTTAACCTCGAGGAACTTCCTAACGCTCTCAGGGATGGTCGTCCTATAGTACCTACCTACCTTGGTCTTGCTTAGGATGACCTCTTTTGGCATTTCAACTAAACACCTCACTATAGTTATCGCTAAAGATAGATATTACAGTAACGCTATATGAGTCTCATAGTAAAAGCTATTTTACATTCTCCGAGCCAAAGCGATTAATTTCACAACATCCGTTAAGTTTATATGAGTGTGAAAGAAATAGTCCTATAGGGGTATGGGGTTATGGGTATCAAGGATAGAAGGAAGAGGACTCATGGCTGGCCTACGCGCTTGCCCCCCCTCTCAGAGGTGGTGGATAGATACGCGGAGTCTGCGTTAGTCTCTGCTATCAGGCTGAGGAGGTACTGGATTGCGCAGGGAGATAGTCCTGAGAGAGCTACTGAGAAGGCGGTGAGGCAGGCTGTGGGGATGATGGCTTCCTCAGGCGTCCCTATCTCTAGGCTCATAGAGCTCTTTCAGGAGATGAAGAATGCGGCAGATGCTTTCATCGAGATGCTAGAGAGAGTTCGAGAGGAGCTTAGGTTAAATGCAGAGATAGAATACCTCGTCGAGCTAGTAGGCAAGGAGCCTTGTAGCACAGAGGATTACAGTAAAAGGCGACGTAGCCTGACGTTGAGGCTGAAGGAGATACTGGAGGAGTTTGGCTGTGGGGAAGTATACAATACTTTAATGACCAGAAGGGGTTTTACACCCTCAGACCGGCTCCTAAGATACTCCTCGAGGGCCTTCAAGAGGGTCTTGAGTGGCATCATAGCTGCTGTCAAAAGCTATCGAAGCCTTAACCCGATTGAGGAGTACCAGCTCAAGAAGAAGATACTGCTTGCCGTAGCGGAGGCAAAATACGACTCCGAGGGGGCCAGAAGGCTGGAGGAGGAGGCCCTTAGGTACGCAGAGCAGGTATCATCTCTTATGAGGTGAGGGAACATGTATGTGATCGCAAGGCAGCACTCCTTGGAGGTCTTCACCTACGCTTTCAGGCATTTTATCGAGGCGCTACACAGTCCAGAAGTGGAAGTGCAAGGCGGCCTGTTGAGGCTGAGTATGGTGCTGGCTCACGAGAGTGCGGAGCTAGCAGCCAAGGCTATTACTGGAAGAGATAAGGCTAGGTACGAGGAGCTTTTCGGCCACGCCTTCTCTCACGCGCTGGGCAGGCCCATCTACTCTGAGGGCAAGAAGACCTACTTCCAGGAGGTATACGAGAGGGGAGGGCTCCGGGCCTGCAGAGACTATCGTGAGTGCCTAATGTACGCTTTGACGCAGAAGATGCTCGAACTCACCAGGCTGCGTAACAGCCTTTACCATCAGGGAGGGCATGTAGTGAGCTTGCAGATCGCATATGAGTTCCTCAGAGACACACTAGCCTACTTAGTAAGCCTCTACGGCTACCAAACTACGCTAGAAGCGCTTAGCAAACTGCCACCTCCTCTCAGGGCTTGGTTCCTCCTCTCCCTCAAGTACTTTCAAAAGGTGGAGGGGTTCCTGCTAAGCGGGAAAGATTTGAGGAGAGCTTGGGAGGAGGCTACTAGGAGACTACGCGACGCAATACACGAGGCCCCTCTTAGGTTCATGGGGGGGCTTTTCGAGGGCGATAGCTATGCACTCGGCAAGGTCGATGATGTCCTTAGCGTACTTAAGCCTCTTAACCTCTGTGAAACGCTAGCAATACTTAAGGACAGGGTTCTAGCTACCAGGTGGTACACGGCATACGTTAGCCATGAGGAGGTTGAGCGGGGTATATTGCGTGTCTCGGAGTATGCCGAGAAGACTAGAGAGATAAGGGCTGCTATGGAGCGCTGGGATGGTATGTCCGCAATGGTGAACCTAGTGCACGAAGGCTATGAGTTACGCGGCGCAACAGATAGTGATACGGCGGAGCTAAGCAGGCTCCTGCGGGATGCCAATAAGTTCATAGTCAAGGTCTGCGTCGAGGGGCTACCCTTCAGGTACGTAATATCGACGCTATGTACATATTGATCCTTGCATAACTAGTAAAAGCTTCATAAGAGATTTCCTTGACAGGGCTTTCATAACTCGATATTTAGAGATTTAACTTAACAAAAGTAAAGCGATATTCTGTCTCTCTGAAACGCTTAGACGAGAGCGTTAAGAAGGTCGAGGAACAGATGGAGAAGATGGGACTAGAGAGCTTCAGAACGTACAAGCATAGTTGTTAAGCCAGTTGCTATTCCGAGAGTTAACGACGCCTCAGATGAGTCTCTCTTGCAGGGAGTGAAAGACTTGAAGCTTGAAAAGGAGAACAGCGATAGATATCTTTGTGTGTTTCTGAAGGATGATATAGCGAGTGTAAAACGGTAAAGGCTAAGAAGCATTATGCATGACAAATCTTAATCGTGTAAAACTTTCGCAAGGTAAAATGAACAGATTTCATCATGATTTCAGGCCTACCTCGTGTACTGCACTAGGAGGTATGTGCTGGGCTGAAATAGGAGATTATACTATGTGCCCAGATTTCTACAGGTATACTATCGTAGAAGTAAAGAAGTAATAACGGATCGGCATTTTCTATCGTGGGTTTGATGGTGCCTCCGATGATGTTTTGTGGGTGTAAAATGGTTTTATTTATGTTTTTCGGTGGAAAGGTGTTTTCGGGTATTTAAGTTTTTGACGGGGGGTGTCTGGGATATTTATATTTTTCGCCTATTGACATGGAGGTGTCTTCGTTTTTTCATTCAGTCTGGCGTACGTGGTGGGGAAGGTGAGCCTATAGAAGCTCTGCATCGACGGGGAGGTGTTCACTAGTTTTGGGTAGGGAATATTATGTTATGGTTTTACACCCCTCTTGTCGGTTTAGTTGTTTAACATTTTAATTGTTTGAGTGTTTGGGGGTTAAAGGGTTTAAGACTTTAATTTTTAGTTTGACCCGGGGGCCTTCATCCAGTAGTGTAAAACGGTATAGGTAGTGGGGGAAAGTTTATATATTTGCGGTGCTGGTCTGCGGGGTGTAAAACGGTGGAGGCCAGAAGGGGGGAGGACATAAAGGAAGTAGTCTGCCCGAGGTGTGGCCTCAAAGGCCGTCTGAGCATTAGGAGGTTCAGGGCTAAAGGCCATGTCTACACTTATGAGGTTATAGTCCACAAGATTAAGGGGCCTGATGGCCGTAGGAGAACTAAGTATTGTATTATTAGGGAGTCCGATGATTCCGATTACTTCCGGAAGTTTTTAATCCGGCCCTACGGGAAGAGCAGGTTTTTCGTGAGTAGGTTGTCTATTTCGAAGTTTATTAAAAACGACCGCTGGCACCATTTGCGCCACGTCCTGTCCTCAGATTTTCGGGCCTTAAAGCTGTCTGGTACAGTGAAGAAGCTTACTCTATCTGGTTGGCCAATTTATGAGATAAAGAAGGGCCAGATGAGAGGTGCTCAGCTCGACGTTTCAGTGGAGAGTAAGGATTTAATCGAAATCGACGATTGTCGATATTTAGTCAAGAGGTTTTATTGGCTCTTGTCCCGGAAGGGGAGGATAGATTTCATCCACCGATCTGTTAGGCTAGTAGACGAGTTATTTAATTATGGTTCGTTCATCTTCAGGTCGAGATTTTATTGTGACGATGAACATAATTTGATTGAAGATATGATGAGGTTGTGCATTGGTCAGTCCGTAGTCCGTAAAAACGTGTTTTTCAACTACTATATCACGGTAATCCATCCTAATGGCCGGGGCTTCTTCGTAAAGGTCTGGCCTTGGAAGTTCGACTATGAGGATATCGGTGCGCTTTATGATATACTTGGCACAGCGGATTGTCTGGTCAGGGTCTGGAGGGTCTTTAAACCTGCACAATTACCATTTGCCCCAACGGCTAAGGGTAAGTGGATTTATGGGGTGAACTTCGTGTTCGGCCACGAGGAGGTGGATAAAGTAGCCGAAGTCGTTGATGAAGCGTTGAAGTGGATGTATGTGCCGGAACCAGAAGAGGAGGGAGAGGAGGAGACGTTTGAGGAGGCTCTGGGGATTGATGAGGTTCTAGGGCCTTAGTTACCTATTATTTATTTTTTATTAGGTTAGTGGGCGTCGTGGGTTTTTAAACTAATTTGTCGGCCTTCTTATAAGTTTGCGTCTTTTCCCGGGGCCCTAATTACCTATTTTATTTTATAGATCAGTAGGCCAGTTGGCTTACTTTTCTATTGGGGTGCCCAATCTACAAGGAGTTTTCGGTTCTGGAATCGAACCATCCTCTCCCCCACACTCACTCATGTATGTCGGGATGGTTCGATTGTGGGCCCAATCGCAAAGCACTCGTAACGCCACTGGGATAAATTAATGGATTGGGTTATGTGTTAGAAGTAGACACAAATTACTTGGGTGAAAGCATAGGTAGCACGCCCCTCTCAATAATAGAGCTCCTCTTTGGTAAGACTGTTGAGAATCTGAGCTGTAATGACGTGAAAGTGCTTGTTGAGAATAAGGTAGTTGAGTCGCCTAGGTTAGAGTTCAAGGCAGTCTCTGAAGATACAGCTGAAGGAAAACTTGCCGAGTTAATCATGAAGAGCGTTGTCGGCTTTCTTAACAGCGATGAAGGTGAAGGAATACTGATTCTAGGCATAAGGGGTAAGGAACGTGCTGAGGAGTTGGCATGTATACCCCGCAAGCTCTTAGGACACAACAAAGATGCCGCGGAGAGTAAACTACGAAACTGGGTATTCAGCTACCTCGCTAGCATTCCGCCCATGATCACACCACCAAGGCTTATCGTCAGGGTATTTGACTGTCGGGAATGTGGATTAGGGTGTTCTGAGGGCTGGATCACGCTAGTCTATGTTAAGAGGGCTTTCGACGCTCTCTACTACTCAAAACTAGATGACGCAGCGTACCAGCGGAGGGGTAGTGAGACGAGAAGGCTCAGCTTAGAAGAGGCACTTCACGTCGTAAGTGCAAAGAGGCAACCCATAGTTATAGTCTTGATGGAGCTCAAGAAGGTCGAGGAAAACAAGGTTAGACTAAATCTCCTCATGCGCAATATTGGTTCAATACCCACTAACGTAGCGGTTTCTCTCATAACTATCAGCAAGAGGGCTCTCTTAGGAAGACTCTCACCCCCAGGCGAAACCCCCGGCTCTAGCCAGCCCTTCAGAGATTCTTCTAAAGGCTACATCACACAGAGATGTTACTAAGAGGGTTGAGGATCAGGAGAAAGTAGTGCTTCAAGCAAGTGTAAGATCTCCTCTTTCTCTACCAGTATTCCCAAGGGTGAATGTAGAAATAGGAGAAATCGAGCTTTCATTCGATGGAAAGCTTTCGGGAGAAATTAATCTTTTAATAGAATTCGCAGCGACTACATATACAGAATTAAATCGCACTATACAGAGGAGCTTCATAGTTCTCAATTCGAAAATGGAATACTTCCAAATATGTACAGATGTCATTACTGAGGACTATTTAGGAAAGACCATACTTGAGGTGTTGTCTAAAAAAGGCGAGTACCTTACGTATGATAAGGAAAAAGGCATTAGGATAGAAAGAATTAAGTAAAGGATTAGTATCCAGAGTAGCAAGCGACAAAAATCTACAATCCTGATACACACTCTAGAGGAATTTCTTCGCTAACTTCGAACTCTCCTTATCAGCTGGAATGTGGACTATAAACACTCGCTCTAGCACTCTGGGGAGAGTACTAAATTACTCTTCTACGGATTTCCCTATCATGTGTACACATAATTTACTCCAGGTCTCCCGAAGGCGAAAGTCGAGGGGCAAGCTGTGGTAAAGACATATGCTATTATTCATTAGTAGCAGGCTTAATATCGTGAGGGAGCTTGAGATGCTCTGATTCACTATTTAAATAAGGTCTAGCAAAGATTGAGCGGGTGTTATTGCCTGGTGAAGTAGGGGCATGGAGCATAATAGATAGACTAAAGGATTTGCTGAGTAAAGACCATGTATTGGGTGCCCTGCTGAGAGACCCCGAGTACCGGAGGAAGGTGTTCATCGTCTTGTGCCTCCTCGGAGAAGACGCCTTACTAGATCGGGCCGTCTCGTTGCTAGCTCAAGGAAGCTCTCAACGAGTTTCTTTGCCTCCTCGACCTCCTCTTCTTCTCTCTCAATCCTCCTCAAGACCTCGAATGATGCCTCCGAGGACAGGGGCTGACCGCATCTGGGGCAGAAGTTAGCTTCAAATCGTATGAGCAGTCCGCACCTAGGGCACTCCTTTCTCTCCCCTGCAACTGGTGGGCTGTCCGCCTCATTGAAGATGGAGAGATATCGCTCCTCTACGTACTCCATTGTGATATGCGAGTATACGTCTATCATCTTCCTAGTCTTCCACCCGAACCACTTCATCATCTCCTGCTCTGTGAATATGCGCTTCCTCAGCAACTCAGTCGCCCTGCTATGCCTCAAAATGTGAAACTTTCTCCTTATGGATGGCAGACCTGCCAGCTCCCACGCCTGAGATAAGTGCCGCAGGAAGGTGTTGTAATTCTTCGTAAAGACGTACTCTTCATCGGCCCTCCCCTCAATAAACCGCAGGAGGTCGGTCGCATACAGTACCGCCCTCACTACCCTGAACTCAGACTTCGACCTGCGGATGTATAGTCTAGCGCCGTGCTGGTCAAAGCTCACATCACGGACTCTGAGGTTCAGTAGCTCGCCTACCCTCGCCCCAGTCTCATAGAGCAGTTCTACGAGTAACTTCAGCTCATAGTCTACCTGCCCGCAGGCTTCGATAAGCCTTGAGACCTGCTCTTCCGTCAGCACGTCAACGGCCTTGCCCTTATCCACAGGGACTTTCACCTTCTGATAGAGCTTCATGTACCTCTCATCTTCAGTTGTAAGCCAGAGGAACTTTAAGATCAGCTTGAGGTTCTCAGGGATTTTCCTATTGTTCAACTCTGAAGTCATCTTTAGGTAGTCCTCATAGGTCATCTCTTCCAAAGTCCTTCCATGTACCGCCAGCCACGATAGTATCTTCCTGAGCGCCACTAAGTACTTGTGGAGCGTATTGGGGGAGTACTCCTTCCTGCTCCTCAACCACTCAACGAACTTCACAGCGATCTCTCTACTGCCTTCCGGGGGAGGCGGTAGGGTTTTGCCGTTTTTGAGCTTGATTGACCTGTACCAGTTCTTCAGGATTGTCTCTGGCGTCCTCTCAATGGTCGGGTGCCTCCTCTTCAGGAGTCCCGCCGAATCTTTCGTACACCTTTTATTTATAGATGAAACCTCTTCACCAGTTCTATGACCAAGTTTCTGGAATTGTGAAGATTCAAGCTGAAGTTACATCTACAATAACCATAAGCTCAGTAGATTATCGTGTCTATAATACGAATTACAATACTGGCAGGCAATCAATGTTTTATGACTCAACTCTAGGATTATGGGTTGGTTACTGGGATTCATCTACATCACCAAGCGGGACTTATTATAATATAAGGGTAATAGCATTAAATGAATATGAAATACCATCAGAACCAGATGGAGTAGAGAATATTTATGTTATTGGAGTTGATTAACTTAAATCAGTGGGGGTATCACCATAATAGAGAAGGGTAGGAGGATTTTCA
>QMRV01000062.1 GCA_003649445.1 Thermoprotei archaeon
GACACACAATAGTATAATTCCTATAATACCTACTAATATTAGACATATAGATTACCAGATTCTTTTCAGCAATAACATTATCTATTGGAATAATTTCTGCTACTTTCGGCTTTTTGCTACCTGAAAAATAGTAGTAAGTAGCCCATGTCATTAAAATAGCCTCAGCTATTACTAAAATAAGTAAAACTTTTTTAGAAAAATTCATAGATATCACCTCATACAAATCCATAGAAGAAAAACAAGATTCCATATTAGCGCTATTGTAAAAGCATAAAAATGAGATTTCCAGTCTCTAGTTAAAAGAAGCTTTGCTTTAGTCTCCTTATATACTAAAGGAGAACAAATCAGCATCAAAGCTTCTATAATGAAAATGAGTATTCCAATTAATGAAAATAACTTTATTTTAAGAACCCTGAAAAAGTAGAGGAGAGCACCATAAATAAGAAAGATCCATACAAAAACTCCATAAAGAGAAACAAGCTCATACTTATACTTACTTAATTTAACTCTCATTAAATTTATTAAACTTAACTTGTTCTTTAACGACACCATAGACATCACCTTTATATTAAACACGATTTAAAAACAAATCCTTAACACAGCTACAGTAACTATATGTAAACAGAAAAATAAATAATATTTGTCTCCTCAGTATCCTATTAAGCACTGTTCAGCACCTCAATAATAGCTTACTATGTAGTAGTACATACATAGCCTGATCCACGTGATAAGCAATAGTTTTTGAGACAGCCAGCCCTTTCAGCAATGCAGTCAGCACACTGTGGACAATCATTCTTAATAGCAAAATAAATACAGTTAGCAGCTCGTCCTACAATCTGGATAATCACTGGAATCTGACCACTCTTATATAAAACGTATTATTGCACCTACTGTGAGTGGAGTCACCACGTAAATTGCGAGAAAACAGTTATCGCATTCTGGACAGGGATATGTTGATAAACAGTCTTGGACACACTCTGGTTTCCAGTCTGTGCAGTATTGGCATGTATAGCACTCTGGCTGTACTTCTGCTGTAGGAGATATTGATTGTGGCTGGGCTACTGCAGGAAGTATGTTAGCCGCTATTATGGCTAAAATTACTGTTATTGCTGTTAATATAGTATTCTTCTTATTCTTATTTATAATTTTCCTCATGTATCCCACAAATAATTGAAAGAAAATAGAAATATTTATTTGTTTTTAAAAAAGTAAAAAATTTTACTTAAGATTAGTACTCCATAGATATTTAGTTAAAGAATTATTTTACTTAGTTTAATGTTTTCATGGTATGTATAAGTAAGTAGAGGCGATGAAAATATACTAGAGTAACTGGAATAATATGTACGGTGATGATGAACCGGGTTCTGAGCGATGACGATGTGTGGCATCGCTGATAAAATTGAGTTACTTTACTCGTATTCGCTGGATTTATTTTCTTATTTAGTGAATAGATTTTGATGCCGCGTGTAGAGAGATATTCTTTCAGAGAAATAGTAATTGATGGAAAGCTTTACACAAAAGACTTGATTATTACGCCTACTCGAATTAAGCTGAATTGGTGGACCCCCTCTTTCGGCTCTAGGCCGGCTGGCCTTTCATTGCCTGCCTGGGGGTCAGGCAAGTTACCCCTATGCGGGGCTAGTGGGGTATCTCCCTTTCGGGTAAAAAGTATTTAATTTAATTTTTAGGCATCCATTTCTGTTCTCTAATTAAGTAAACATATGTTGTAGGACTGTTAAGTAGGTTCTTTAATTCTTTTTCACTCAATTTAACATTAGTATTTCCTCGTAAAATATTATATGCCGCTGCTAAATCCGCGTTAAAGCTTCCACATTTTTCGCACACAAAATAAGCCTACTTCGATTAATCCCTAGAGAACAAAGCATTTAGGAGGGAAAAACTCCAAGTATTTTATACGAATTCTCCTATTGTACATTACCTACTGGTATGCTCGGTAAATAACAGTATATATTTCTTTTAAATGAAATAAGTAGTGGGGATATCGGTGATTAAAGGAGGATTTGAATTGTTTAAAAACACTCTTAAGGAAAATGAATTCGTATTCACTTACCTCGAGTACTCTTCAGTTATTTTCAAAATAGGAGACTACTTAATAAGTATAGATCCAGCAGTTTTTCCACCAGACATATTTAATAAGATAAGTAAATTACACTTCGTTTTGTACACTCACAGCCACAGTGACCACTTTAACTTAGATACAGCTCTGAAAATCTACGAGACTTGGGCTTCTATAATCTTCGCTCCAGAAGACGTTCATAAAGAACTTTATCCCTACTTGCCTTCAAGCCACTTAATTAAGCTAAAGCCCCGCATTAAAGCCAGAGTAAAGAACTTGACTATAGCTACAATAGAGGGAAAACACGTGTGTCCTATTCTACTTTACTTAATTTCACTAGGAAGTCTCTCTGTTTTCCATGGAGGAGACTCAGGTCACGTAGATCTATCTAAGCTGTCTGCAAAAATAGCTTTCGTGCCAGTAGGCTATCCCTCGCCAACAGCTTCTCCCGAAGATGCTGTACGTATGGTAGAAGACCTAAAACCTAAGTACACAATACCTATACACGGAAGGCAACCCGACTTCAAGGAATTTATCGAGATCATTAAGAAAAAGAAAATAGACACAACAGTTATTGAAGCAAAGCCCGGAGAAGTGTACTTACTGTCTTAAATCTAGCTACGTGAACTGGAGTTCACATAACAGCTAATAGTGTCTCTTATTAATGAGGTAAGGAACTGTGATAACGATGAAGAAAACTATAGGAGTTCCCTTAGCAATAGTATTAAGCATAATACTCGTGCTAGGATACTCTATACCACCGAATGTGGCTCAGAAAATGATAACGCTAGCAGAAGAAGCCAGAGAACAACTTATTATCAGAATACAGCTTATTAACGAAAGCACCGTAAACGCCACTATATTAGAGCAAGTGAATCAGAGCCTCGCACAGGGAGACCTCCTCTTAGAGCAAGCTAAAAGCGCTTACAGCGCAGGCAACTACACTGAAGCAGCTAAACTAGCACTAGAAGCTATGAAAACTTACAGGCAGGCAGTATGTCTACTCTGCGACTATATTGAAAACGCCTCACTGAAAATAAGAGAAAGAATACAGCAGCAAAACGCCACAAAGTGCCCAGGCTTACTTGTAGCAATTGAACGACACTTAGCAGTAATTGAGCACTTAAGAGACGTCTTAGCACACCTAGCTACCAAGGGATTCAATGTCACTGAAGCATACCAAGTGCTCTCTCAGGCTGAAAACTTACTGCTTCAAGCAAAAGAGCTAGCTTTAAGCGGTGGAAACTGCAGCGAAGTAGCAAAACTAGATGCACAAGCAATGTCTCTTATAGGCAAAGCAATGAGCTGCGTAAAGAAAGATGTAGCTGAGCAAGCTAGAGAAAAGAGAGTAGAAAAAGTCCTTGAAGCACTTAGTAGAAAGCTTCAAGCAATGAAGAAGAAACAGTTCAACAGTACTGAAGTCAAAAAGCTGCGCAAAGTACTAGAACACATATCAAATATGACCAAGAAGCATAAGGAAAAAGCAAAACAGATGCTTAAAGAAGTAAACAAGATGGCTAAAGGGGCAAAAGAAAAAAGTAAGCCCGGTGTAGGAGAAAAGGAGAAACATGCACCAAGTCATTCAAGTCGTGGAAACAGTGAAAAGAAACCTTGGTGTTCAGGTGGTAAGAAACCTTAAGTATTTTATCATATTTTCACTATTAAGCATAATTTTTATTCAAGTTATTTTTACTCAGCCTTATACCCCTCTAAAACTATCTTTTAGAATCTACAGTACTGGACTTGTCGAAGTAAATTACGTTGTTGAACTAAAAAGCAACGAAACTTTGACTACTGAAATTACTTTAATAGGAGCCCCCTTTATTGAAGATAAAACAGCCTACGTAATAATTTTAGATGAAAACGGAGTTCCAGTGCCATTCAATTTAACTGAAAACAAAATTACTGCAGACACACTTGGAGTCTCATTGCTCAACATCACTTACTTTACTTATGACCTTACAGAGAAAAAGAAAGCTTTATGGAGATTCGAAGTATTTTCTCCAATAAACTTTACAGTAATACTTCCCGAGAACACTACTATAGTAGGACTTTCTGCAGTACCTATTAAAATAGACACAGTAAACGGAAAAGTTGTAGTAGTCATGCCAGCAGGAAAACAGTGCATCGAATATGTTCCTTCGTTACCGAAGACTATTATTCCATCTAAGTCTTCACAGAAACCTTCTCAAGAACAGTCCACTGTAAAAGAACAAAAGAAATATCCTTTTGAACTGACTATAGTTATTTTAAGTGCTGCAGCTATAGCAGCTATTGCAGTAGCTCTCCTATTCTTTAAAGGAAGAAAGAAAGTTATCTTAACTGAAGAAGAGGAAGCCATAGTGAAAGCACTTAAGCGTCACGGTGGAGAAGCTTACCAGTTTGAAATAGCTAGGGAGTTACCTTTCCCTAAGACAACTCTATGGAAGTATGTAAGAAAACTAGAGGAAAAAGGTATTCTAGTTATAGAGAAGAGAGGCCCTCAAAACTACTTAATTCTAAAGAAAAGTTAGCTCTCTTCATTAAATTAAATAACATATTCTTTATTTCTTTTCCTCTAGTGGACGCCCACAGAATGTATGCTTCATCAATATTGTTGCACTTAAATAAATACTCTTCAATGAACTTTACATATTCTTTAACAAGGAAAATTATTTCTTTTTCTGAGAGAAGCTTGTTTACGCAGATAAGGACTTCTATAGGCATAGGAATATAGTCTTTAGGAACAATAATTCTAGCTCCAGTCTTCTTCAAATATTTTAAAACACTCTTGTTGCAGTATTCAACTAGTATAATAGCTTTATCAAGTGTAAGCTTGTTAAATACACTAAAATCGGCCTCAAGTTCTGAGGAACTTACTTCGCTTAAAAACTCTTTCCAGTATTCAACATCTATTTTTCTGCTTACAATGACTCTAGCCACTAAAGCTAGTAGTTTTTCAATGTAATTTACTTCAGCTAGCTCAGTGTCTAAGCTCTTGTAACACACTAGCTTAATTTCTTTTATCTTTATAATTATTTTTAATGTATTATAAATAGGCTCAATATAATGGTATCTTTTTCTATAGACTTCAGATAATCCTAAAAAATTCAGCATTTCTTTTAAAAACTCTTCAAAAGACTTATTTTCTGAAAGAAACTCGCTCAAAAGATTTTCTATTTCTATAGGGAGAGGTAAGGCAATATAGCTGAAGTCTTTTTCAAAAAGCTTCTCGCAGATCCTGCTGGAGAAAATCTTTATTCTAGGAATAACATAAACTAATAGACTGTTCATTCCTAATATAGATGACTATTGGAGTGAGATTAATGGCTTACTTTATTTACACTCATGAGTACATGAAATACAATTTCGGCGAAAATCACCCGCTTTCACCTAAGAGATATTATTTAACTTATACTCTCCTAAAATCATATGATATTGAGGACTCAATTAGAGTACTCGAACCCGCTGACTACAGTGAAAATATACTTGAGTTAGCTCATAGCAAAAAGTACATAGAGTTTGTTAAAGAGAATTCGCGGCAAGGATATGGTTACTTAGATTACGGCGATACTCCGGCTTTTAAGGGATGCTTTGAGGCAGCATTTCTTCACGTAAAAGGAACTCTTACTGCAGTCGAGAAAGCTCTAGAGACAGGAGATCCCTCTTTTAATATAGCTGGTGGATACCATCACGCTAAAGAAAATAGCGCCAGAGGATTCTGCATATTTAATGATGTCGCTATAGCTGTTAAATACTTAGAAGAAAAAGGCTTCAATAAAGTAGCTGTAGTAGATACAGACGCTCATCACGGAGATGGAACACAGGAAATACTCTACAGAGACCCTGTACTGAAAATAGATATTCATGAAAGCGGCGAGTACTTGTATCCTGGAACAGGATTTGAGCATGAGCTTGGCGAAGGCGATGGATACGGCTTTATGATAAATATTCCTTTACTGCCTTATACAGGTGACAAAGAATACCTTAAGATAATAGATGAACTAGTTTTACCTTTACTAAACTGGTATAAGCCTCGCGCTATTATACACCAGCTAGGTATAGATACTTATAGAGCAGATCCATTAACTCATCTAGCCTTATCAATCAATGTTTATGAAAAAATAGTTGAGAAAATTATGCTAACTGCAGAAAAAATAGGATCCTTTTACATAATAGTGGGAGGAGGAGGCTACAACTTATACGCTGTTCCTAGAGTATATGTTCTAGTCTTGGCGAAAATAGCTAAAAAATATTTAAGTGAAGAAATTCCTTTAGAGTGGATTGAACTATATGAAAAGAATGTAGGAAAACCAGCACCAAGACTTCTTCATGAAGACAATATCTCGGGAAGACAGCCTTCCGAAGACTTCACTGGAACCTATGTACTTAGTCTTATAAACAGGATTAAAGATAAGCTTGAGGAAATTCATGGAACAATTTTTCACAGTTAAATTATTCCATACTTTTACTTAATTAGTTGCAAAAAAGAATACATCAAATAACCAATTAATCTGTAAAAGCTGTAATATTTATGTATATAAGAAAGCTTATATTTTTCTTTCAGCATATTTTATTGTGAAGAGTTTAATGGAAATAAAAGAATACATTGAAAGATTCACAGAAGAAGTATTTGACGAGAAGAATATTAAAATATTGCATTATCTTCCTGAGAATCCAAGGAACTTCGCTAAAATTTCTCGCTTAGCTAAGCTTCCATATGAAACTACTAGATCTAGATTAATTAAATTAATTAAAGAAGAAAAGGTTCTTAGAATAACAGCTAATGTAGACTACTATAGGCTAGGATTAAGTATATACACGGTTATCGCTTCAGCTCAGCCTTATCTTATTTCAGAAGCAAAAGATCTTCTTAAAACAAAGTATACTCTTAGCATAGTTAGATGCTATGGTGAATGTAATGGATATCTCGTAGATTTTTGTTTCCCTGTAGGTAGGGAGGAAATTTTACTAAATTACTTGTCAAAGCTAAGAGAATCAGAAGTATTTACACGAATGCTTATTTTCAAGAGAACCCCCTTTAAAATAAATAGAGTAAACTTTCTAGAGTACTACGACTTAGCTTCACATAAGTGGAAGGTAAATTACCTTGATTGGGCTGAAGAAGTTCTTTCGGCAAGTATTTCAAGCGAAAAAGTTCCTTTCGAGGGGCCCCGTATAGCATTTTTTGATTCAACAGATCTAGTTATTTTAAGAGAGCTTGAGGTAGACGGTACTAAAGACTTCGTAGATTTGGCTAAAATCGTCGGAATAACTCCGCAAGGCGTAAGGTATCACTACTATAGACACGTAGTAGGTAAAAACCTCATAGACGGCTACGATATATCGATTTACCCCTATCCTCCGCTACTTACTACAAATTTAGCTGGAATAATAAGCTTTAATGGATTCGATGAAATGTGCCGCTACATAAACGCTACTTATGGAAAACCCTTCTTACACGCCTATGCTAAAATTTTCGGCGAAAACAAACTATTAGTTTACATGCGAATACCCTCTGTTAGCATAAATGAATTTTATGAAGCACTAGATTATTTATGTGCTAATAAAATTATTCAAGGATACTTTTTAGCACGAGTAAATGAAAGAGGTCTTCAAAAATACATTGACTTATATAGAAACTATAGTGAAGGAGAATGGCTTATAGATGAAAACGAATTCTTAAGTAAAATAGAAAAAGCGAGAAGTCTTACAGGAATACGAATACTTTAATTATCTTCTTGAAAAATAATACAGCTTCTACAACAACTACTACCATAAATAAACATACACTAGCTATATATGCATTAAAGTAAAAAACTTTCTCTTCTTCAAGCTTAGGTAACTCTACTTTAAGCTCATATATTCCATTTTCTAAATAATTAATTCTTTTCTTTAAGTACTCGTTCTCATCTAAGATCTTTCCTATACTTTCATTGATATTCGCAACGTCAGCTTCTAGTAATATAACAGTGTTATTTAATTTGCTAACAATTTTTCTTAATTTTTTAATAGTTTCATTAAGATATGATATCTGACTAGAAAATAAAATATTTTTGCTTCTAAGACACCTAATGCAAAATACATCACTGAAATTAAATAGTTTCATAAAGCTATGAAATAAATCTCCTTTGAAACTATAAATAAGTACTATAACCGAATATTCTTCAAAAGATTGTACACTACTTAAATTAAAGTCTATTTTCAGTAAGTAGCTGCACTCTTCTTCAAAAGGTATTCGTGAATCATAGTTTTCTGACTTTAAAAATAAGCCTTCTACGTAATATTTTTCTCTAGTTAAACAGGTATAAGAGAATTCACCTACCCAGCCTAACCCTGTTTTATCTACTCTGAACAAGTAGTCTATTCCACTTAATGAAATATTCTCGTTAACTAAGAATACTGCCTTACACAATACATGGATATTTTTATTCAATTTTGTAGTGACTTCAAGTTTCCATATAGCAGAAGTCACAGTAACGAATGAATTAGATTGAGGGAAAGTTAATTGAGGAAGAAGTAAAATCACTAATATAGCTAGTTTTCTGCATCTATATTTTATTGAACCTGCTATGAGTAATAAACTGGCTAGGAGAAATATAGCTGTCTTTAACTTATAGCTATTTACTTCTTTAACAATATTTTCTTTCTTTGAATAAAGTTTTTTGTATTCTTTCTCAACTTCACTTAAATTGTTTTTAAGGTAAACATTTATTTTATTTAATGTATCTAATTTTTCTAGCAAACTTCTTCTAGTATTGTTTAACTCTACTATCTTATTTTCAAGAATTTCTATTTCTTTTTTCAGCGCTGAAGACTCGTTAAGTAAGCTTTCAAAAATACTTTTATAATGTCTATTTTTGTACAGGAGTTTTTCATAATATTTTACTTCATTTAATGCCCTATTATAGTTTTCTTCATAGAATCCTATTTCCTTAGAATAGTTTACAATAACTGAAAAAACATACATTCTTGAAATGAGGTTTTCTGAAGATAAGTGTTTTCCATAAAGCTCTACTACCAGTACTAGTATTCCATTACTCTGAGGGAGCTTTACTTTGAATGTTTTCTTGAAATTTGTTTCGTTAGCCAGTATTTGGGCAAAAAACTTTCTTGAACTATCTAAAAACCAGCTGTTTCTGTATGTATCACTGAATCCTATTAATATTAAGTAAGTTGGTGCAGGTTCTCCTAGGTATTCTTCTACTCCGTTCCATGAATATTCTACTGTAATGTTAATCTGTGCTCCTGGTTTTCCGTATACTGGATACCATAGGATTATGTTTCCGAAGGGTATTCGCATGTAATCTGCTTTTATTTCATGTCTCCAAAAGAGACTTCCATTAATGAAGTAAAGTTCGCGCAGTGCCCACGGGCTTTCAATTAGCTTAAGTGGACGAGGCTTAGAGAGTACACTAGGCAAAATAATTAGCAGAGTAAGTAGCAGCAGTGTTTTTCTCATTTATTATTTACTGCTGGCTAAAAGCTATTAGAATGTTTGCTTCGCTAGTAGTTCTACTAACTCCTCTTTATGGCGCCGCACTAGCTCTAGTAAAGCTTTAGAGAGCTCAGTATAAGATGCTTTTATTCCTGTTAGCTTCTTTACTTCAGCAAAAAAGTCTTCTTTCTCGGCTTTACTATACTTCATTAATAGCTCGGATACTTCGGCTAGTTTTTCTGAAGAAAAACCTATGTTTTCGAATACTATTAAACCCATTTCCTCTATTTCGCTTTTTATGTTAGGAGGTACTTTTGTTCTGGTTACTAGAATCATTTCATCGGGATTATAGAAGTTTTTATAGAGCTGTACAAGCCTATATTCTTTGACTCTCCAGCCCTTCCTAGTCTCGCTTTTAGTCTCATCGACTATTTTCTTTAAGCCCATCGCTTCCCCTAATCCCTCAAGAAGTCCTTTAAGCCAGAGAAAACGCCACTCTTCAGCAGACATTGCTTTAGCCCACCATCCCCTAAGGTCTCTGCTGCGCTTATACCAGTCTTTTAGTTCTTTGCACTCAATTATTACGTCAGGTTTCTTTACTGGAGGCATTTTGTCTAAATCAAGTATGTTCATTACACTGCCGCCGTAGACCATGAAGTCTGGTCTAAGGCATACATAGAGCTTCCATATTTTCTTCAAGTCTCCTGAGTCTTCCCAAGCAATGGGCCTCGGAGCTTCGATAAAGAAACTCAGTCTACCTCCACTTCTGGTTTCGACAATACAGTTGGGCGGTATAATTCTTATTTTCTGTCTAGCGTTTCTTTCTAAGTAAAGGTATCCGTGCTCAGGGTACACTATTCTGCCTTCCTTAGCTAAATACTCTATGAGACTTAGGAAAACCCATGTCTGGTAAATAGTCCTCATATTTGTTCTAAGAGAAGTCCTAATAGCCGCTGATGCTTTAGCAATAAACTCTTCTAATGTAAGATTCCCTGCAAACAAGTCGAAAGTATACACAAAAATCTTTTTCTTCAAGTGTTCTAAGGGGTCTTCAATAAAACTTCTTAATTCGCGTGTAAATGTAACTCCTTCTAACTTTAGCTCCTCCTTTACTTCATCTACTTTAAGCAGCAAGTATTTAACCCATTCCTCCGCCTCTTTTACTGCCTCAGTACTTACAACGCTGTAAAGAAACTTTTCTCTGAAAACATCAGTTTGCATTAAGAAATACTGTTGCTCCAGCTTGCTCATTTTTAATATGTGTCTTTCACCTATTTTGAGCCGCTCCTTTAAGTCTTCGTAAATACTGATCCACGAATCATCCATTCTAGGAAAATTTTAAAGAAAACCTAAATTAATTTAATCTCTTAGCTCTCTTCTGGGCTTTTCTAGGCCTAGAGCTAGAGCAACTGCGCCGTAGAGCACTATATCTCCTCCTAGGGGAGTAGCTTTGATTTCAGGCGGCCTGTTAATAATATAGTCTTTTACGGC
>QMRV01000063.1 GCA_003649445.1 Thermoprotei archaeon
AAACCACCTGCACGCCGTAGAAGGAGACTACACAGAAGAACTGTCGAAAATATGCGAATTACTCAACATAAAGCTACATAAAATACAGTAAAGGTTTAGGTTCATGAACAAGTACTTGTAGTGCACTCTCTTTATTTTGTTAAGAAAAGCAAAGTTAATATTCGGGTATTTAACGAAACTAATGACCGATGAGCAGGGCTTAGTTCACTCGTAACTCTGAAAATCAGTACGCTGTCTCGTGAGAGCCAGGTTCTCTTGTGAGGGATGACGCTTCCTCTGCGAGAAAAACCAGCAAGTCCACCTTATGCGCTTCCTCCACCTAAATTCCAGTAAAATAACATCATATCTTTTCATACTCAATTTTACTCGCCAGCTCACAATCAGTAATAACAAAGAGTACTCTGTATCTGCAAGAAATTCTGCTCAAAAATCTCACTACAACAAAATCTTTCCAGCGCCCTGGTATGCACACAATCCTCCAGGAATAAATCTTCCCTATTCTGCTCTTAATGTAATTTTTAAGAAATGCAAGTGAAGCGTCTAGAACGACAATATCCCATGCAACCACACTTAAGGAGACATAGACTCGGTAATATCAATTGCTTGAGTCTAGTAAACTAGACTAATGGAGTCTAGAAGCCTAGAATTATAGCTTAGCGTGGGATTTTCCCTCTCGATGAATGGAGAGAAGTGTGAGAAAATGTTTGAGGGAGTAGCACATCCACTTAGAATAGAGATACTAAGAGCTCTCGCAGAAAAGCCTATGACGTTCTCAGAACTTAAAAAAGAGCTAGGAATAAAGAGTAGTGGACACCTAGACTTCCACTTAAAGAAACTAGAAGGATTAATTGAAGTAAAGAAAGACGGAAAATACCACTTAACTAAGGAGGGATATGCTGCACTTGAAGCACTAAAAGTGGCGAGCAAGTATGGTTGGCAGAAAAGAGCTCTCCTCATAAACATCATAGCGTACACAGTATTCAATATAGTCGGCGCCTACTCAAACTTCGATTTATGGCTTAAAACAGTATTTCCTTTGACAACCCTCTGGCTAGTATACTACCTTTACTGGGTGTTCAAGAAAAGAAAACTACATAAATGGTGGTAAATATGAAGACAGCTAGAACTGCTCTACTCTTAATATTAATTAATATGATTATAAGTGAAGCAACATCACTTTACTCACTGCTCTCATCAAACTTCAAACTGTCCTCAGCTGTGAACTACGCACCACCAGCAATTATTCAGACAGTAGCCCTACTCCTTGAAGCAGCCGGAGTACTAATACTAGTCGCCTCTAAGCGAAATAAAGCGACTATAACAGCACTCATTTTCCTAGCACTATGGGCTGTACTAAACTTCCTAGTATTCCTCCCATTAACACTCATAGGCGTAAAATCAGGCTCACTTGAAGCCATTAAAGCAGCACTACTAGTGAAAGCAGTAGCCGCTACACTACAATACGCAGTACCCTTCCTGGCAATTTACAGCGAGACAAAAGACTTCTCAAAGAAAATACTGTGGCTAGCATTAATAGCAGTCACTATAGGAGGCTTCATGGTAACATCTACGCCCATATCAAGTATTAAACTAAAGACCGTGAATACTTCTAAAGGAACACTCTACATACCAGTATACAGAATAAACTACACTCAGTGGCCTTACCCACTATACTTAGCGCTATGCCACATAGGAGGCATACTCTACTTAATTACATATACTTCAGTTATCATTAAGCGTACAGAAAAATAAGTAAAACTCACTTAAACAATTTCATATTTTAATTATCTTATTTTAATCAATTTAAATTATACTATATACAACTCTGATTCTCGTTTTATCAAAAATATATATCTGTTTAGAGAATACTATGCTACATGAAAATAATTGCAGAAGTTAAAATCGATAGAAAATGGTAGAGTAGTTCTTCCAGCAAAACTGCGGAAAGCTGCAGGCATTAAAGAAGGAAAAGCTATAGCTATAGCATATCTCGGAAAAATAGTTATTCAGCAGCCTCGAGTAGATGAAAAAGAAATAGAAGAATGGTATAATAAAATGAAGCAAATAGTTTTAGAAGTAAAGAAAGTAGGAAAAGAAGTAAAATGGATGGAAGAAGAATATGTATGGAGAAAACTAGGATTGCGAAGCATTAGTGGATGTAAGAATTATAGTCGTAGCTCGTTTCAAACTCTCTCGAAGAAGACACACTGAAACTACTTAAGAAAATTCCCACATCTAAATTAAAAGCATTAATGCCTCCTTAGTCATTCTTAGAAGCATCTCTAATAATGGCGAAGTATTTAAAGTTACCACTCAAAGACATAAATGATAAATCAAAAAATAAAATAAAAGAATATAATAATCTAATAAATAGAATAAGAGGAAAACATAGAACATAGCCTCTAGAACATTTTACTTCTCTTATATATCTTCTATACATGACTATAGCGACAAAACATTAAAATGTAAAATACTCTCCATATCGGCTTTATTCTTCATCTAGGCTATTTTCTGATGTCCTTTTAGGTACTAATAATGCAATGAATTTATGTATTTTGTATTTAGCTTTTTACTTTAAAGGACTCTGTGTCCTCATATTCTTTCTTAAAGAACTTTCTTTGTATCTTGAACACTTTCTCTTCTTCTACTTCTTCATCCGGAAAGCCTTCTAAAGCCTGGTAAATTACGGCTCCCTCGGCGTTCTTAGGAGCTCTTAAGCCTACAAGATAACAGATAGTTGGGGCTATGTCTACTGCGTGCACAGTTCTCTTTAAGGTATAGCCTTTCTTTACTCCAGGCCCCTTCATTATTAGTAGGCCTTTAAGTGAGCCTATTCCGACTTCAGTTGTAGGCAGTTGGCCGTGATGTGAGCCGTACTCCGGCCTTAATGCGTAAACTACATCTCCTATACGTGGACCGTATAGTCCGAGAATTCGTGCATCTTCTTTTCTTAAGGCAAAGAGGAAAGGTCTTAGCCCTGTTTTAGGATCTATGTATCCGAGGAGAGCATTTATTATAGCTTCTCTGACTTCTTCGTATTCCTCTAGACTAACAATACCGTGGCTAAACTTTTCCTTTAGATTAACGTATATCCAGGGGCCCTCCCACCCTGGAATAGCTTTAGACTTCGAGTAATCTATACTGCCGTCGTCTTTAAGAACTAGAAGACCTGCCTCGGCAAGTACTTGAGCAACATTAACTTCATAAATTCTAGGCTTTACTCCATGATCTGAGACCACTACGATAAGGGCTTCTGGGCCCGCTGCTTCAAGTATTCTGCCTATTGCCTTATCTATAGCTTTATAGAACTCTATTTCGAGATTAACGAGCTTTCTAGCCTTTTTGTCTCCAACATACTTGGGATTCGACGGATCAATTATTTCGGGCTGAACTGCATAGTGGTAAAACCAGTCTGGTGCATGCATATGTACTGCTACCAGCTTCCAGTCTCTAGTCTTCATTAAGTATGTCAGCACGTCTGAAAACCACTTGTGCTCCATTTCAACGAGCTCCAAGAAAGTTTTCTCATCAAACCATCCCCAGCCAAGCCCGTCGTAGACTATATGTGATGGAAAAGCCAGCGGATTAACTTTTACAATTTCCTCTACAAGGTCCTCGGGATAAGTTGGAAAAGAAAGATTGCAGATAGGTGTAACGAAGAGTCTTACTCTTGAAGCATCTCTGCTAAGCTCGACGAGTTTGCATCTGAAAGCTCCCTTAACTTTCCCGTCGACTGTCTCGAATTCTTTTATAATAACTGGACTCCACTCGCCTTCTCTAAGTCTACACAAAGCTTTTTCGTAGTCCTTTTTCCATGAAACAGCGAGCTCAGTAAATCCTTCACCATAGTCTAGCACCAAAAAATACCAGGGACTCGGGCCTTTAACTTTAGCTAACTCTACTCCTCTTTTCCCGGCTCTTACACAGACACTATACACCGGCTCAACTTCAGCCTCCAAGGCATCAGTGCAGCTCGGAAGATTTTCCCATCCACTAGCCTTCCTAAAAACTATTTTAGTAGAGTAAGGTAGGTCGAGGGTAGTGAAAAGCTGCCCGTCACATAAATCGGCTTCATAGAGTATTCCGCCTCTCCTCCACTCATTCATAGATAAACCATAGCCACCTATCTGCCAACCTTGCTTAAAAGTTGGAGGCCAGCTACATGGCCAGTTAACGACAATAGAGCTACCCCCAGCTTCCTCGACAACATTCCAAAGGAATTCTGCTCTACAGAGCGAAGAGTCGAAAGCAGACCTTAAGTTTGTTAAATCTTCGCCTGGTAAATGTATACCAAATCCTGTTACGCCATGAGTACCTATATTAGCTCCAGTAATAATGCTAGTCCAGTTTTGCGGAGTGACCGTCGGATAAGAAGTTAGGAAATTCACTGCGTGTACTCCCTCCTTCATAAGCTTACTTAAATTCGGGAGAAAGCCCTTCCTAGAGTACTCGTAAACCCTGTAAGCGATCGGCGCGTCTAAACCAATAATAACAATTCTTTTAGGCTTCAAGCAAACCACTAAATATTATCTAATAAATACTAAATAAATACCTAAGTCACTCTCCGAAATAAACTCCATTAAATATATCTGCATCTAGGCTCATAGCAACAAGGTCAGCGTATATTACTCTCCGATCGATATTCTATACGTGAAATTAAGTAGTGAAAACATAGGGTATATAGTGACACTGACACTAGTACCAGATAGAGACTTTGCTATTACTGCTTGGAGCGGGAGTTTCGCAGTCAAAATAATATATGATATTTTTCACAGGAGAGGAGTAGACTTCGAGAAAAAAGCCCGTAAACCCTTCATAGCGTACCCATTAATAGATTATGGCGGAAACTATATTATAACAGGAGTAGTCAAAAAGAAAGAAAACCTAATAGTACATGATAAAAAATACGGTACAAGAGTAATAAAGCAAGGCGAGCCATTTAAAGTAAAAATACTTCTATTAAGTGAAGAACTATTTCAAGAATTCACAAAAGCAGTAATAGAGGAAACAACACTAAAAGAGCCAGCAGCCCAATTAAATATAATATCAGTTAGTATAAATGAAGCATGGCTGCCGGACACGTCAAGTCTAGCAGATGACTACATATTTTCGCATTTAATTAAGTTAAAAGTACGGTTTCAGACACCAACATGCTTTATGTACCGTGGAAACGATATCTGCTATCCATCGCCAGTAAGATTCATTCTATCTGCATTAAAAACACTATCTGAGTTAACAGGCATAGATACACAGCAAATAGTAGCGAAACTACATGCTTTAATAGAACTCATGGCACCTAGAATAAGAATAACTAGAAATGAAAGTAAAGTAAAAGTTCTGTCAGATTACAGGCGCATACTTGTAGATATAGGCGAAGGAAGACTACAGCCAGCTTTTACAGGAACATCAATATATCTTTTAAACCCTCGCCCACTTACACGTGAGCAGCTGAAAACAGTATTAACGGCAATAAAACTAGCTGAAATAACAGGAGTAGGAATTTCGAGAACAATAGGATTCGGTAAAATAAGAATAGAGTCTATGATCCCAGTAAAATGCTAGTCAAGTATATTTCCTGCAATAACTTCAATACCCAGCTCTAGAGCTCTCTCATAGGCTTCTCTATCAACATTAACTGCCACTATAAACACTTTCTCTACATGCTTACCCAGAATCTTTTCAACAACTTTAGCTTTCTCAATTAACTGCTCAACATGATCTATTTCAGCCCTAGACTTAACTTCAATAACATAAACTTTATCATCGTGAACAAGTATATCTACATCAATTACTCTGCCCTTAATTCCCGTTACACTGCCATCTTTATCCTTAAACTTAAATTTCTTGACTTTTCCTGGCTCAATACCCTTTCTCTCTAAAACCTCCCTAAATATTTCTAAAACAGTACGCTCAAGATCAAAGCCCCAGCGCCTACCCATGCTTCCAAGTGTAACTTCAATTTTCCTATTTAGTTTGAGAAAATCTTCACGCAAAGCATGAATCTCTGACATAATTTCATTGAACTTCTCGTCATGCTCATTGAGCTTTCTGCCATATTCCTTCAGAATACTTGTATGCTCTTCTAAAATTCTTACGCTCTCATATAGGATTTTTGTATGCTCTTCTAAAATTTTCGTATGTTTCTCTAATATTTCTCTATGTTCTTTTAACTCTTTTAGAATCTCGTAGAATTTCTTATCATATTCTTTAAATCTATTTAAAATACTTTTATAGCCTAGTAGCCCAGCTACAATAAGCCTAAACTCTTCATCTTCTTCAAGTAGCCTAAGTATCTCTTCTCTGAGAGATATCATTTCAAACAAAATTAGTTACAGTATAATTTAAACTTATGGTGAGACTACGCTGAAATTACGTAAGTTAATAAAGTATATCACGAGAGAGGATATACGCTTTAAAGACACAAAAGAGCATGAAAACTACTTTAAGTTTAGTCGATATGACGATAATACTATGGTATATACCGTATGTTAGACGATTAATACTATATACCCCGGATAAAGGATAAAACTATATGAGACTCAGAATTTCTACATACTCTTTCTGACACTTCAGAGGTCAAAAAAGCCTCTAAAAGAATACTTGAAAGAAGCCTATACTTCGGATTCAAGGGAGTAGAGATACTAGTAGACCACGTAGAATCGACTACTCGAAGCTACCTCGGCGAAGTAAAGAAACTCGCTTTCCTGCTGGGACTTGACATATACGCTGTAGCAATACATTATGATTTCGTTCACCCAGATCCTTTCGAAAGAGAAAAATAGGTAAGGTATACGGAGAGATAGATCGAAATAGCTGCTCTACTAGGCTGCAAAGCAATAAGATTAAACTTTGGTAGATGGCGAACAATTCCTAGCTTCGACGACTTCATGAAAGCTAAGGGACTAGAACCGCCTCTATCAGGCTACACTACAGAAGATGCATTCAAGTGGGTAGTAGAGTGCATTAACAAAGTGCTTCCAACTGCAGAAGACTGCGGCGTAGTACTTGCGCTAGAAAACCACTGGGGATTGACAAGAGATGCTGAAGGAGTCTTGAGAATACTTAAAGAAGTAGACTCTCCTTGGCTAAAGGCGCTAATGGATACAGAAAACTTTATTGAAAACACTTATGAGCAATTAGAGAAAATAACACCTTACACTATACTAGTCCACGCGAAGACATATTTCGGCGGAGGCGAATGGTATACACTTGAAATAGATTACGATAAAGTATTCCAAGTACTAAGAAAACACGACTACAAAGGATGGATAACACTAGAATATGAAGGAAAAGAACTGTACGAAACAGGTATAAAGAAAAGCATGAACCTTTTAACAAAATACCTCTAAGGATCTAATCCCCGTTTTCTCAGCCTACTATATATTTTCTCGGCTAAAAGAAGCACTCTCCTATAACTACGGCTACGCAAAATGTCTTCAACAATACGTATATCAACAGACAAATACTCGTGAACAACGATATTTCGAAACCCGACAACCGAACGATAAAAACTAAAGTCTTTTTCATCAATAATACCTTCTCTCAACAAAATTTCACCAGCATTAACATAAGTAGACAGAACATAGCCTAGAAGAGAAGAAGCTCTTTGAAAAAGATCAATAGTAGCTGAGCCTGAATCTGAAGACCATGAAGATACTTCATTAAGTCTCCCCACTCATTTAAATTAAAGCCTCTTTCGACTTCACGATCAATATTTCGCGTATACTCCACTATAGCTCCCACAATCTTAGAAACTACTCCCACGACTTCTTCACCTCCTTGACTGCAGCCTCGATGACTCCAAGCTTTTCTAAATCTCTTACAAAATCAGAACTAATATTAATTAGTCTCAAAGAATCCTCAACAAACCACTCCCAGTCACGATAGTATATTACAACTCCTTTCTCAAAAATCTCTAAAACAAGCTGAGCAGGAGTCCTTTCATCTAAAACAACTAAATCAATATGATCCTCTCTAACACCTATAAAAGCAGCTAAACTACACAGCAAATTGACATACTTTTCAAAACAATAGTCCTTAAACCTCACAGCTAAATCAATATCGTGAAAAACTCCGCCCTTAACAGCAGAACCAAACAATACTACATACTCAACACCGTACTTCTCCCACCTAAACTCCTTAAGCTTCTCCACAACCTTGACCATATTCTGTAAAAATTAAACACAAACATCTATAATCTTAACTATAACAAAAGCACCGCTTTTTCAATTAACGTTCAATTCTCAAGTATACCTAATAAAATAAATCAAAATAATCTTCAAAATATTAGATAAATTTCAAACCATATAGTAACAATCTACTACCCTACAGCCATTAACTAATAGAATCCTTCATTTTCCACTAACTCCTCTTTTATCAAGCTCATCAATCATACTCTTCAAGCAGTCATATATAGTAACATAGCTGAATTCAGTTTTATGAGGATAAACATCTACGGCAACACCGCCCTCGTAAATCAACAATGCAGGAATTTCTCTACCAAAAAAGTATCCATCCTCATCTTCACTCATAAATATCTCTCTAATTTCACACTTACTCATAAAAGATGCTCCAACAGCATCAAAATACAGACTCCTCACAGAGTTCTCATCTAGTCCAGAAGCATCAATAATTCGGCAAGAAACCCCTCTTTTATGTAGCTCACCTAAAAGCTCTAGCACCTTTTCAATATCCCTGTTTACTAAAATACTAACTGGTTTTATATCACTATGGTATATGTAAACTAATTCCATTACACTATAACTGCTCCCTCATATATATCTCTATTGTTCACGCATAGAAATAGAACTAATTTTATTGCAATTCTTTAAATAAACATAAATAGCATTTATTCATTATAAATATATTGAAAATACATCAATTATCAGCTAACACTTTTTAATCAAAGGTACTTTAGCATCTAATCATAGAGTATAGAATATTATTTAGTGGACTTAGCTTAGCTATCTAGGAGACACTTGACTACTAAAGTTAAGAAAACGGGTAAAGCACGAGTATATTTAATTCATTACTTTCCAGTAGAAAACAGTATTGTAAGTGAAGTAGAAAACACTGTTGACAGAGTTTTAGGCGAAGAAAGCGAAGAATACGTCATCTACATATACTTGTATCCGAGTGAAGAACAGCTCTTCAGCCAACTCTACTTAAAAGCGCTAGAACACAATGTAAACGTTTTAGCGAAAAACATGCTAGCGTACCACGAAGCATGGTCAGGTATACCCTGCATCCACTTACCCGTAAAAGAGCTACTTGAGTTAAATAAGTCTACGAGACTAGGTGTTATTGAACACGAAGTAGCCCACGCTAAGCTCCACGGAAACATAAAGTACTATTTAGCGCCGCCCGGCTACTTCAGCGACATAAACCTGCTTTACGCAGTATACTGTTCAGTAAAAGACTACGAAGTAGGAGAATACCTTAAGTCAAGAAACATTGTAGAGACTCAAGTAAACTTCATTGACTACATTTTAGCTACGTTAGAGCCCGAAGACTATTATAGTGCAGTAAAACTATGTGGGCTGCTACTGCCTTACCGCGAAAAAGTTTCTAGAACTAGAATTAGTATAATCGAAAATATACTTCAGCAAAATATACTCGTGCTAGAGAAAAAGTACATTGAAGCTTCCCAGAAAGATTTCTATGAGAAAGTAATCGAACTATATAGTTTCTTTGAGAAACTAAAGAAACTGAATAAGTCTCTTTAGCTACTCACAGCAATTAGAAGACAGCGTGACTGTAGTGTAAAACACTTTAAGTCTTTTTCGCTTAAATCTATTTCTATTAAAGTTTTTTCTTTTGCTTTTACTTTAACGATAACTGTCTTAAACATATTCCCGTAAGATATTTTCAGTATATAGGTGCCCTCGGCAGCAGTAAAAGAGAATGAGCCACTACAGTTTGTTTTAAGCTCGAAGAGAGGTATGCGGTCGTTTCCAGGATAATATATTCGTATTTCTGCTCCGCAGACAGGAGCATTTTTCAGCAAAATTTTTCCTTCAACAATACCGTAGTCAGGCACATATCTAGGAGTAATATCTATCCAGCCCTTCACGGGATTAAATGCTTTCACTAAGTGGAAAGAATACCCCCACTTCTCCAGATATAGCTGAGAATAATTGAAGTAGCCTGCAGACGGGTCGGCGTGAATCCAGCCGTATCCCTCTATGTAGACTTCAGACCAAGCATGTGTCGCCGAAGTAATACTATTGTCTCTAACAAGCCTCGCAGGTATACCCATTGACCTACACATAGCCACGTAGAGTATAGAGAAATTAGTACAAGTCCCTCTCTTAAGCTTAATGAGAACTCTAGGAGAACGCCTGTGCCAGTAGTTCCAGTCATATGTCATGTACTTATGCACATAGAAGCAGAGATACTTCGCTGCCTCGAGAGCACTACTCTTATTGCAGACAAGTCTATACGTGAAAATGTAGATTATATACTTCCAGTCCTCGACAGGCTCCTCACCAGAAATAGCCAGCGGCTCAACATACTCCTTCTTCAAAGAAAGTGAAGGAGGCCTATAAGGCATATAACCCTTCTTATAAAGAACAATGGCCTCCTCAACATACTTCCATTCACTCACATCAACCAGCAGCAATACAGCTACAGTGTCTGCATAATACTTAGGTGGAGCCTCACTAAGTATTTCAGCCGCAGTACGCCAATACTTTTCTTGAACATGGGTAAGAAGAATACTCAAAGGCACTCTAGCTTCCCTATCAACACTACTTAAAACAGAGTATATTTCACTCCACTTAAATGGCCCTTTCTCTAAGAAAAGAGTGTAGACTTCCAGAGAATATGCGTTTAAAAACACTATGTAAACTAAAGGCGCCAAGAAATAAACTACAAGGATCCCTAAACTCACTAAAACAATATACTTGCGCTCCACAGATACTTTAACTCAAATACAGCAGAAAAAACTATTCACAAAACACTAAACTCTGAACATG
>QMRV01000064.1 GCA_003649445.1 Thermoprotei archaeon
ATCAGTTAAAGTCTTCGCTATAGGTGAAAGCTCCTTAATATCCTTCAACCCTTCTTCAGTATAAATCTTGACATTAGCTTCCTCTAGCACCGGGTTTTCCGGAATATCTAAGGCCACGTAGCCTACATGCACTCCGGCTTTCTCAGCTATACTTTCCTCAAGCTTTTGCTTCTCTAAAACATTTTCTTTGAGAAAAACAAACTCCAGTATCGTGTCCACTGAAAGAATATCTCCTCTAAGCTGATAAGCCATTTTAAACAATTTTCTTCTTCTAATTCTCTCTGCAATTTCTCGACAATAGCTTACTCTCGAGTCTCGGAGCTTTATAAGAAGCTCTTCATCAGTAAGCCTAAACAATTCATCAAAAGAAATAACTCCTTCTTCTAATGCCCTACGCACTCCTTTGACTAACATACAAGTAGCGGCTCTCGAGGTTTTGTGACCGTATACGACAGTAAACATTGTATGCCTGGCAAAAAGAACTGTTACTGCAGGGTAAAGTCCCTTCTCACTTACAGCTAAAGTATCATTTACTACAGTAAATTCTCTCAGTATGCGGGAATCTATTACACCGTATGCTACACCACAGTAATATGCGTCGCGCTGAAGATAGTCGAGTCTATCGGCGTCTAAGTCGCTTTTAACTATTTGCGATAAAGGCCCTTCTTTACCCTTAATGATATCAACGACATCTTTTACTCGAAGACCATAATCTCCCAAAATATCTTTAAGCTCAGTTCCGTTAATGATTCTCTCCGACATTTCTTCATGAGAAACTCCCTCTTCTTTAACGACTTCCTCTAGTACATGGGAAAAAGCTGTATGCGCAATATCATGGAGCAGGGCTGCTGCCTTCAGTTTATTAAAGTCTTCTTCGGAGAAAATGCTTTCCCTAGAATTTACTGTAGTAAATATTTCCTCGGCCAAGTAGCGTACACCGATAGAATGTTCAAACCTTGTGTGAGTAGCTCCAGGAAAAACTAAGTGAACTAAGCCTAGCTGCTTTATTCCTCGTAATCTCTGGAAGGGCTCAGAGTCTATTATAGCTAAATCTAACTCATCTAGTTCTATATTTCCGTGAACAGGGTCTCTAATTACTTTCTTCATGGAATAGTCTTCAGCAGCATTCCTTCTAGAGTAACAGGCTTAAGTTTAAGCGCCAGATTATATGCCTCCGTTAACTTCGATTCTCTCTCAGCGTAAATCTCTATGAGAGGATCCCCTTTCTTAACTTTATGGCCTGCTTTAACGAATATTGCTACACCCGCTCCTTTGTCTATTGGGGCTCCAGCGGCTCTAGCTATCAAAGTAATAGCTGTATTGTCTACATGAGTCACATAGCTGTCGACAGGAGACTCTATTCTAATTCTCTTACCGCCTACTGGAATATCTTCAGGCTTTATATTCGGGTCGCCTCCCTGTACTTCAATTATCTGCTTCATTTTCTCCCATGCCTTACCTGACCTAAATATCTCCTTAGCTAAGTCATATCCTTTACCTTTTGCTTCAAGACCAGCCATCTCGAATATTAAGCCTGCTAGCGAAAGTGCTTTATCAATAACGCTCATAGCACCACGCTTGTTTTGCAAAGCCTCTATAGCTTCTCTGGCCTCGAGAGCCGGGCCTGCGCTGTAACCAATAGGCTGGCCTCCGTAAGTGATAGCACATCTAAGCGTTATGTTCAGTTTCTCGCTTACATCAAGAAATAGTCTAGCCAGCTTCTCAGAATACTCTCTTGTAGGAGCTTTTGTACCCTTGCCCGTGGGAATATCTATTACTAGGTACTTGACTCCCATGGCCACTTTTTTCGCCAAAATACTTGCTATCATCTGAGACGGAGGATCTATTTGAAGAGGATGCTCTACTTTTATGAAAATGTCATCGGCCGGCGCCAATCCGAGAATCCCACCCCAGCATATCAGTCCCCTAGCTTTTAGAGCCATTTCCCTTATTTCATCTGCTTTAAAACTAACGTTCGCTAGAACCTCCATAGTATCAGCGGTGCCTGCTGGGCTTGTTATAGCTCTGCTACTGGTCTTTGGAATAAGTAGTCCTGTAGCAGCGACAACAGGTACTTCTATTAAAGCAACTTTAGAATTTCCTGGTACACCGCCTATGCTATGAATGTCGTATACTGTTTCTTCAAACTCTATCCTGACCCCTGTTTCGACCATAGCCTCTATCATATAAACTATTTCGTCTATACTCATTCCATGAAAGTACTCTGCTAACAGAAAAGCAGCGATTTCTAGTTCGCTTAACTCTCCTGAAACAACATCTCTGATAATATAGTATATTTCGTCTCTTGTTAACTTATTTCCCTTAAGCTTTTTCCGTATAAACTGCCAGGAAGCAGGATGAGGTGCGAGTACGACTTTTACCTCATCTCCTTCTTTTACTCCAAGACTTTCTCCAACTTCCTTTAAAACACCTATTTCTCCTTCATTAATAAATGTCCTAGTAATACTAACCGACGCTGTAATAGATTTTCCCGACTCACTAACTACTTTAACTCTGTCATAAGGCTTTAAACCAAGCCTAATAGCATCCTTCTCATTAAATATTACAATTTTTGAGCCTCCAAGAGAAATATCTATCCTTTTTACCTTCACAGAGTTTATTTACTCCGGTATATAATAAGCTTACTGTTATAACTCCGATGCAATTTACCTAAAGAAAGGGAGAAAATATGCCCTCAGTTTCACGTATATACATTAAGATTAAGGGCGATGGAGGCTACTGGTATCAAACCGTAAGAGACTGGATACTTTACATCAAAGATCTCTTGGAAGAAGAGTATAGTATTGAAGTAAGTTTAATTGAAGATAAAAGTAGAGACGATATGCCTGAAGTCTATATAAACGATAAATTCGTTTTTAAAGGAGTTCCGGGAGAAGAAGGATATTTAATAGAGTTACTCAAAAAAGAATTAGACAACATGTTTAGTCGAGGGGTCCGCAAAGACCAATTAGGCCATCAATAAGCCCCTGACGTGCAGTCTTCATCCCCTAGTTACTTAGAGCTAAGAAGTATTTAGATTATTCTGGCGACAACACCCATATTGTTACGGGCTCCGGGAGATTTTCTTTTGTTACCTCTACTTCATTAGGCTTTTCCTCTACTTTCTCGAATTTCGATGCAAACTTATCTACTTCAGATAAAGGTAACTCTAGTCCGGGAATCTTGTAATGCATTGGCATCACTAATTTTGGTGAAAGCTTATTTACGATTTCTGCTGCTTCTTTCGCTCCGATAGTATAGGTTCCTCCGACAGGTATGAAGAGAACGTCTACTTCACCTAGCTCTTTTATTTCGCTTTCATTGAGAACATGGCCTAAGTCTCCTAGGTGAGCAAATCTTATACCATCTACTATAAACAGGTATACCGTATTTTCTCCTCTCTGTCTTCCTTCAAATTTATCGTGATAAGTTTTTATTCCTTTTACATAAACTCCTTTTACTGTTTTTTCTCCTCTAAGCATTACTAAGATCTCGGAATCTGGCTTAGCTACTATACTTACCGCATTGTGGTCGAAGTGATCGTGCGTTACTAGAATTACGTCTCCTTTACATGACGGGGGAGCTATACCAAGCGATGCTCCGTCATGAGGATCTATTACTACGGTTACACTACTACCTCTTATTTCAAAACAAGCGTGTCTATGCCATTTAACGATTACCATGATTTAGTATTCGTATCTTAGTATATAACTTTCACTTAACAAGTGATAGTTATATCTCTTGGCCTAGCTACTATCTTTTAGTGTTAGATCAAATTAAGTTCATTAAAGAGCTCAGACATAAGGCTCGCTTTATTTCGAGTAAGGATATAGGATATCCTCGAAGTTTAAAAACTCTCTTAGACATTATTAGCTCGCCTCTTCCTGAAATAGAGGAGTTGCAAGTAATTTTAAGTGAAGACACATCGCCTTTAGCTATTCCAACAGATGAATGGGGGTTCTGGAATATTCCTCCACCTGTTCCATTTGACACAAAATATCAGCCTTTAAGTGAAGTAAATCCAGAATTTCTCAAAGAAGCATGCAGTGATTCAACTGCAGTCGCAGTTGATAGTAGCTGGATTGAACCTGACCCCCACATTGATCCGCCTTTTGCTTTACTCAATATAGGCTCTTTTTATGTCTCATACGAAAAAGGAGAATACATAGAGGATAGTATACCTATACTTAGAATAGGCAATGAAGTTTATGTAGAAAAGAGAGGAGTAAAATACTTAATGACTTCTGCTGATATAGACGCTTGGTCTTTCAGCGAAGAGTGTAAAATAGCAAAGTCCTACGCCTCTGATACAGCGACTCTAGTTCTATTTGATAGATCTTTCTCTTTAAGTTATCTCGGCTCAAGGTCTAGAGATGATCGAGAATACATGCTGTCTCTAGTAGAAGATGAATTTAGCAAAATGAGGCCCCTTAAACTAGTGCCTATAGCAGTATATTTCACTAGATCAAGGTCTATTGTAAACACTCTAACTAGAGTATACTGCAGCCGAGTAAAATCGTGCTCCTCGTGCATACTTAAGTTATGCAAAAGCGTAGTTGAGGATAAAACACTTATGTCGTTTGTACTAAGGCCCGGCGCGCGCTCATCAATATTTATTGAACACAATAAAGTGCTTAAGAAGAGTATTCTTGAAAAGAAAATAGCCTTTTTCTACTTAAATACAGGTTACAGTATACTCAGAGTAGAGTTCCCCACATGGGTTTCTAAGGATAAAAACCTTGTTCAAAAAATACATCGATTTATTTTGGCTCAGGCCCTCATGTGTAAGGGCTATCCTTATTTAATGATCCGCGCTCATGAGAAAGCCGTTCTTAGACCTGAAGAAAGAGAATTCGTGAGAGAGAAAATTCTATCAATAGTTTCTAGAGAAAGTGGAGTGAAGCTCTCTTTCTCGAGTAAAGCTTTAGCTAAGAAGAGAAGCATTGTTTAGTCTATAGTTTTTTATTTGCTGAAATCTCGTTTACTTAGGGGGCATGGAAAAATATAATTTTATCATAATAGGCATAGATACTTTAAGAGCCGATCATCTTTCCTGCTATGGATACGTTAGAAAAACAAGCCCGAATATAGATAAAATAGCTGAAGAAAGTATTGTCTTTAAATGGGCCTTTGCTAACGGTATACCTACTCACCCGGCTTGGACTACTATTCTCACGGGAGTACATCCACTAGGCCACGGCATAGTTACTCATATGGGTTCAGCACAGTTAAGCGAAGATATTCCTATGGTTCAAGAAGTTTTGAGAAAAGAAGGCTACGTGACAGGTGCTGTAGACAACATGTTCTTGAAGTATGGCGACTTCTACAAGTGGTTTACAAGAGGATTTCACATATACAGTCATCCAGGAGGCATACCTGCTCCCGAAGCAGGCCTGAAAGTTCAAGCAGATGATGTTACAGAATACTCAATTAAAGTTCTCAAGGAACTACTAGATAGAAGAAAACCTTTCTTCATGTTTATCCACTACTGGGACCCGCACTCTCCTTATAGGCCGCCTAAACCATATAACAAAGTTTTCTGGCAAAAAGAGCCTCCTGAAGACGAGAAGCTCCTTGACTACGCTATATCGCAGTACGACGGCGAAATACGGTACGTAGATGATAAGATAGGTGAGTTAATAGATTTTCTTCGAGAAAAAGACCTTCTAGAGTCCACGGTTCTTTTCATAACCTCAGATCACGGCGAAAATCTTCAAGAACATGGAGACTATATGGGACATAAGGGTCTCTATGATAATGTTACAAGAGTTCCTTTAATCATGAGGCTTCCTAATGGAGAGAAGGATGTACGTGAAGACCTAGTTCAGCACGTCGACATAGCGTATACTATATACGAGTTAGCTGGTGTGAAGCCTCCAATAAAAATTGATGGAAAATCTCTTGTAGACGCCTGTGATGAAGAGAGACCTGTAGTACTACTTGAAAATACTCAGCAAAAAGCAATAGGCCTCAGGATAAGAGACTGGAAGCTAATAGTGTATTTAGAGAAAACTCCCGACGGAATTCCGAAAGACTACATGCAGCTATTTAAGTTAAAGAAAGATCCAGGTGAACGGACGAACCTAGCTTACCATGAGGTCGAAAAAACTAAAGAACTTAAAGAAAAACTAGATAATATTTCTAAAGCACTACTCAGAGGGGAGAAAAATCCTCTTCTTGAGCAAGCACCTACTATGAGAAAAATTAAGTTCTATTCTCAGGCAAAGAGCTTAATCGAGCTATATGGTTTAATAATTAGGCAGGAAGAAGAGGAGAAGAGAGTGAAGTAGAGCAATATACTTAAAACACGATTTCTGTAATTCATTTCATGAGTCTCTTAAATGACTTAAAAAACATAGCAAATCAGGCTGCTGAAAAGGCATTAAAAATGTTCTCAAGCAAAGAATCGTGGAGAATAGTAGGCAAACATGGAAGAGACGATACGCGTTTAGTCGATAAAACTGTAGAAGACTTTATTGTGAACATCATTTTTGAAAAATACGACGCAGTTGTTATTACAGAAGAAAGAGGAATTATTAAGAGGACAGATAATCCGCAATATATTTTTGTAGTTGACCCGCTTGACGGCTCATACAACTTTATCAAAGGAATTCCATTCACGTCTATATCTATTGCCGTAGCAGAGTACTCTGAGAATCCTCGCTCAAAAAACGTATTTGTCGGAGTAGTCAAGGACGTCTTCCGCGGAGATATTTTCTGTGCAGAAAAGGGTCAAGGAGTATACGTTAACGAAAAACCATTAGAGCCAAGAGAAGTGCCTAAAGCTCTAATGATATCAGGTTATTTCAATGAAAATTCTGTAGAGCCCTTCATGAAAGTATACTATGGACTAGGACTGCCTAAAGTAAGGACTTTAGGTTCTGCTGCACTAGAGCTATGCTATACTAGTTTAGGAACTTTTGACGCATTTGTCGACGTTAGAGGCTTTCTCAGAGTGGTCGATATTTCTGCAGGAGTCTTCATCGTTAGAGAAGCAGGAGGATATGTTGTGGACTTAAATGGTAACGATCTTGACTATAGTCTTTACGAGAGAAATGGAATAGCGCTAATTGCCTCTCTGAAAAAAGAGCTTATAGATAAGGCTATTTCTGCTCTCAAGTGAAATAATGAAGTGGGAAGAACTTACTTCAAAAGATATAGGCGCTGTAGATAAAGAGACTACTGTAGTAATAGTTCCTATAGGCAGTATTGAAGTGCATGGACCTCATCTTCCTTTAGGAACAGACACTATGATAATATACTATATAGCTTTAAAGGCCGCTGAAAAAGAGGGAGCTATAGTTCTACCTCCTCTTTACTATGCTTATGTTCCTGAAAACAGACATTTTCCTGGAACTATTAGTTTGAAGTCAGAGACCTTCATGAAACTTCTTGAAGATATAGTCGAAGAAGTGTACAGGCAGGGATTCAAGAAAATATTGATTTTAAACGGCCATGGAGGTAACAAGCGTGTTTTAAGACTATTTGTTAGGAAAATGCTGGAAAAGGGTTTTAAGGGAAATCTTTATGTTCTCGCAGACACCTTGGGTCCTCTGAGAAACAAAATAGATGAAATTCGTGAAACAGATGTATACGAACATGCATGCGAGATAGAAACTAGCTTAATGCTTTTCTTAAAGCCCCATTTAGTTAAGCTAGACAACGTAAAGAGAGAAGCAAAATTGGGCAAAAGGTATCTCGTAGAGTACGTCGAATCAATGGTAGATTGGCAGAGATATGCTCCCGAAGGCTACGTAGGCAATCCTCTTAAAGCTTCTTCTCAGAAAGGTAAAGAGCTTATAGAGTACTGGGTCGAGTACATTAGAAAGGTTATAAGAGCTATTAAAAACGATAAAGAATATGACAAAGTTTTAGAAAAATATTACAGTAGAGCAGGCTATATATAGCCATGCTGCTTATACCACTCGACGGTTTCTTTAAGTCCTCTTCTCAAGTCATACTGAGGATTGTAACCTAACTCTCGCTTAGCTTTCTCTATACTGTATGCTCGGTGCTGAGTTACAGCATCTACTGTTGAGACATGCCACATGAAGTTTTCCTTTCCAAAAATCTTGTACGTTACTTCTACTGGGAATATCATCAGTTTAGCTAGAATAGGCGGAACATGGATTTTAGGAGGATCTCTGCCTACTATTTCTGCTAGAATTTTATATACTTCATTATAAGTATAAGCTCTATCCTCTGTGATGAAGTAAGTTTGTCCAGTAGATACTTCTTTTTCTAACGCTAGTCTGAACCCCTGTACAACGTCTTTCACGTGAACAAACTGTATTAATGTTTCACCCGAGCCTACTATAAAGTATGACCAGAGAGCCTTTTTCGCGAAACCTGTAATGAACCAGTAAGATACATCGTTAACATTACCAGGACCGTAAACTCCTGAAGGCCTTAGTATTGTGTACTTCAAGCCTTTCTCGCCATAGCTTTTCACTATTCTTTCTGCAGCTAGCTTAGATCTGCCGTACTCATATGTAGGATTAGGCTCTACATCTTCTGTTGCAGGAGGATTTTTGACGGGACCCACTGCCTCCGTCGTACTACAGTAAATGAAACGAGTGACGCCGTTCTTTAGGCATGCTTCAACTAAACTCCTAGTTCCCTCAACGTTTACTTTCCAGTAAAGCTCTTTTTTGCCATGGAAAGTATAGTATGCAGCTAGGTGAATTACAGCGTCAACTCCCTTAGTAGCTTCAACTAGGCTGGCGGGGTCAGTTAAATCAGCAAATCTTATCTCAAGTCCTAGCTCCTTAAGCTTGGATATATTACTTGTCTTACGGGCCATTGCAATTACATCATATCCTCTGTTGTGCAGGTCTTCTACCAAGTGGCCTCCTATAAAGCCTGTAGCCCCAGTTACTAGGACTTTCACACAATCCCCACTGAGTATTTAAGCCAGAAAATATATTTATTAAGCTGAGTGATGAGCTCAGGCGGCAATGACTTGATGATTAGAAGGCAGGTGGGCTGATTCTAGTTTTCTTTAAAGATGCAACGCCTAAGACTACTTTAAGTGAGAGCTAAAAATTAAGAGAAATAGTGGACCGGCCGGGATTTGAACCCGGGTCCTCCGCCTCTCTTGGCCCGCGCAGTTCTGGGGAAGAGGCTCGCAAGGGCGGCATGCCTCCAGGCTACACCACCGGCCCAAAATTGGTTTTCGTGAGTGATAGATAAGCTTTTCGTCACGGAGAAAGTTTGGGTTATGGAAAAGTAGTGCCCCGGCCGGGACTTGAACCCGGGACCCTCCGGTCTTCAGCCGGATGCTCTCCCAGGCTGAGCTACCGGGGCGTGATTATTTTCTCAGAGAGACTAAATAAGTTTTTCGAGTTGATGTTTCCTAGACCAGTACTTTGTTATAGTCGTATTCTATATAGAGAGACATATCACCTATGGCTTTGCAGAGCTCTCTTTTCTTAACAGCTAGTCCTTTCCATCTCCAGAGACAGTACTTGCTCCAGTTATTATTTAGCTGTAGCCTTGAGGCTACTTCTTGAAGAACATTTTCCCAGAGCTCCCATAGTTCGCTATGTACTTTTCTCGTAAAATCTAGTTCGGATAAATTTGCTGAAGGACACATAAAGCATCCTATTCTTTCAAATCCTGCTAAATATAGCGGATTATAAGGAAGATTCCTTGTAGCAATGTACAGCCATACGTGGATTCCGGTCCATTTAAGTATTGGAGCTAGTCCAATTACATCCGGTTTTTCACTCTGTCTAAATACGTATCCGAGTCTGCTTCTTGAAGACGATTCTACTCTTCTTAAACCAACTACATTTACTACGTGTGAATATTTTGCGAAGTATTTTTGCGACGGTAATATCTTGAGATAATCTGTACACCACCTATAGTCTCTTGCAGGAGGTCCTTTTTCGGCTACTTTTTTAAAGAAATCTGCAGGTGCTTCGATTGTTTTAAGAGGAGCTCCCAGTTTATTTGCTAGCACTTTAACAAAAGATAGAGTCTCTATGTGCTCTACTCCTGTATTATTGAATAAAACTTCACAATCTATTTTAGCTTCCATAGCTAGACTAAGCACAACACTACTGTCTTTTCCGCCAGAAAAAGTTACTATAAATTTTCGTCTATTTTTCTTCTTTTTATAGAATTTTATTAAAATATTCAGGCTTTCAAAAAATTTATGCTCAATTTCAGTATAGTTCTCTTCAACAAAATCTCTCCACGTAGATTTCTCTTCCAATGCTTCTGAGGGAGGTTTAGCCCACTTCTTGATAATAACGACCTTGCTGCCTTCAATAAGACCTAGTCCTAAAATTTTACCTTCAGGTGAAAGTACAGCAAATTCATTTGATACTCCTCCAGTAAACTTCTTCTCGAAGTCATCTAATCTGTAGACTCCTTTTGAAATGCTGTTTTTCCATATATATCCATACGAGATCACTTTATCTCTCACTGCTTTCAAAGCACCTATTTTGCTTAACCTTACGTGCCACTTTAGTTCAACTGGATTAAAGTAAAATTGGCAGAGAAGTCCTCCATCCGCGTAAACCGATTTCATATCGTCTAAGTAATCTTTTACTTGTGAAACTAGCGCAACTCCTCGAGGAAGAAGACTCTTTGAACAACTACCATATTTTTTGTACACATAGTGCTTTAGTCTTGAAAATTCTGCGGAGAAAAGAGGTCTCAGGTCGCTTTCAGCAACTATTTGAGTAAGCTTGCGTGGTTTTCTTTGAAGTAAAGGAATATTCTTTTCTAAATCCCAGTAAACTACTTGCTTCAAGCTGTTTACACCCTAGGTGACTATTTTTTTGTCGACAACTTCTATATAAACAAGACTATTATCGTAACTAATAACTCTTAATTTAACTAGGCCCGTCAAAGTAATGTTACGTGAGACTATAACTGGAGCTTTTATAATGTTATCGACTTCAGCAAAGTATACTTGAACTATTGGTTTCGAAACAATAATACTTCCATTAA
>QMRV01000065.1 GCA_003649445.1 Thermoprotei archaeon
ATTATAGCGTATGCGTAGCTTATAGCAGAGTTTATAGGGTCTTTACTTTTAGGATCCCTACCTGTAAACTCATACTCATTTGGTACGAATGTAACGAGTAGTTCCCAGAGCTTCTTACTCCACTTAGCCTCATAAAGACGTAAACCATCAACATTTCTAATATTATTTATTTCATTTTTTCTAAGTTCCTCAATACTAGCTATTTCTTTTAAAATCCATTTAGCATCTATCCCCTTCTCTATGTCCTTATATGCCAAATATCTTACTAAGTTAGCTAAACCTGAGAGTTTTCCTTCAATAAAGTTCCTTCCTATGGAGACTCTCCAAGAAGGATTCTCAACTATGTTGTAAAGTTTCCTCCTAGCCTCAGCAATTCTCACATTAAAGGGGTTCATGAGTAAGCAATCACTCCTCCTACTATGAATGATTACAGGTACATTAGCCTCAGACAACATTAGGGCAACACCAGATGATAATCTCACTCTAGACCCAACTATAATTAAAAGTTCAAGATCAAGTAAAGGTATAGATTGTGATTCCCATACAATATTTCTCTGACTATCTCTCTTAGGTATGGAAACAACTATTGTTGAACCCCTCTTACTTATCTTGGCTATTCCCTTAACTATGAAAATCATGATCTCACATAGCGAACTTACAGATGGGTCTATAAACGCAGTGTGAACATATAGGATTCCTATTAGGTTTGGGTACATCTGTTGCTAAAACAAGGTTTCTAATGTCTTCAAGTATTTGAATTAGTTTTCTAATTCTCGTAGTTCCTTTTTGCTGTTTTCCACCTTTTGGTATAAAAACTATGGTTGGTGGTGATGATTTAGGAGATAATGAGATGTAGAATCCTACAGAGGGAATACCGTAATGTAGGTATGTGGCTATTATGTACAGTAAAATCCTAGGTATTACGTGTTTCCTCCTCAAAACAGTATGAGTATCAGTCTCAGCTACTTCGAAAACTAGAGTTCTAAGAAATTTACCGTAGAATGATATGATAGCTACCATATCTGGTTTACATGCAATCTCCTTTTCTAAACCCTTATATATTAAGTAGTACTTCTTATTCTCCTTGTTACAGTCTTCGAGCTTTAGTATTTCATGCTTGTAGTTTTTCTCTACTGCTTTATCCACGAGCTTTCTTATTTTGGGGATGAAGTATCTTCTAATGAATACTTCTCCACGTTTCTCGCTTTCCTCCATATCTACTATTCTTCTAGACTTGAATAATTCGGGGTGAGCAGTATAGTATGCTCTAGTTCTACATATCATGAAGTCGTCAAGTATCCGTGCCGGTAACGATGACATCCATCCTTTCAGACCTGTACCAGACCTTATTTCTGGTGACAGCAAGGGCTCTGCGGAAGTCAGAATCTTGAACAGGGATTGCGATGATAGAATCCCCTTCGCTAACCAGTCTGCTAAGCTGCTCACATAGGATTGTAACTCTAGACCATGTAAGTCTTCCAGCGTAGACTGACTTGGATATAGGGCATAAGCCGTAATGCCATAGTAAACGCCTAACTTTTTCACGTACATCGTCTCTTCGGATATCGTAGGCGATGACGACATACATTTGCTCACCTCTTAAAGTAGATATATGCCCCCTAAGAGTTCTCCTTGCTCATTATCATATTCGAGTACGTAAATAGGTATCATAGATGCTATAGCACTCAAATATTCAATAATTCTTCTCTTCTTAGAGTTACCTGCGTATAATAAAAGTATAGGTATATTCCATAAGTGCATGTTATCTAACAATCTTGTTATCCTACATACTTTCCTCCTTCCTTGAAGTAAGTGTACTCCTCCTCCAAATACTTCTACGAGAAAGCGGAGAGTGAGTATTTTATTATCTAGTTTCCCAAGAAGTGATTTAATGTATTCAATGTCGGCTTTATCTACTCCCAACCATAACATAGTGTATTCGTAAGGTTTTCTTGACTCATCTACCCAGAATTCGCCATGCATATAGATTAATGGAATATTCCTACCAGCAGTAACTAAATCGAGAACTTCTTCTAAGATCTCCTTATTTCTACTATACTTCTTGATAGGTACTCCAGCAATATTCCTGTAAGAATAGAGGTTGTAGAGACCTACGGGTGTTAAATAAACTCTATTTCTCATAAACTTTCGCAGTTTCCTCTCTAGTTTATCGATTTCAAAGAACTTCTCTATCTCCTCCAGCAAGACTACAAAGTAGTGTATGTACTTCACATCCTCTACTCTTTTGGCTGTATGTAGTTGCTCTCTTATTTCAGATCTTTCTCTGATGATGTTTGTAAGGGTGTAAACCCATGCTGGAAAGATAGCTTTGAAAACACCTACTCCTTGCCTAACTAACACATCGGGGCTTCCTCGTGGGTACAGCTTCTTCAGTAAAGTAACGAAATCAAGATTGTGGCTTCTTTTGTTGTTTCCAGTAGAATTGTATGGAATCTCTTTTCCTTCAATCTTTTTCAATAAGCCTTCTACCTCTCTGTACTTTGAAAACGGTACTGGGAGGTATATTTCTGCTATATCCTTTCCTTCACCTCTTCCATACCTTCCTATCTTCTGCAACGCTGATAAATGATCTTTAGCGACCACAACGCCTAAATCCATCCCCTTTATATCTACACCAAATGCTATAGCCATATTACCCACGATAAGTTTAGTTTCTCTTATCCCTATTTTCGAAGTCTTTAACTGTTGCTTATCCCCGTGAAAGAGTACTTTCACAGAACATACAGGTAGAGCTTTTTCACCAGCTAATTTCTCTACAGTATCCTTTATCTCTAAAACTGAGGCAACTCTATCGACAAGAATCATAGATCTACCCATTCTCCTGTACCTATCTAACCAGTCGGTCTCTTTCAGAACCTCGGGTACATATCTCTGTAGAGTACCAAACGCTGGTGCACCTGTAACATACTTTCCTCTTAATGAAACAGGGATAATTCTAATTAAAGTCTTCTTACGTATCTGAACGAAGTCCTTTCTCGGAGTAGACGAAGTATTTGAGCTTATCTCTCTGACTATATATCCCATTCTTTCAGCTAATCTCCTTACTAGCTCTAAGAAGTCCTTTCTCTTTTCCCTCTTGTAGTTTCTTTTAGTTGTTTCTTTTCCCCTAACTAAGATTGTTTTTACAGGTGTAGCTGACGATATAACTATCTTCCCTATACCCTTTTCGTACATGAATATGTATAATAGAGATATAAAGGATGCTAGGGAGAACCCGCTGTACAAGTGAAATTCGTCGAAGAAAACGGGAGCACGGAAAAGAAGAAATATATCAGCTAGGTTTTCTGTAAACTCCCTACTGGTATAGTACTCTTCAAATAATCTCTTCCTATCAATATTAACCTCTAATTCTCTGAACCACTTTCTTAGAGACCCCTCATCATTATTTTCTACAGTTTTCAGGAATCTTCCAAGCTCTTTTAGTACTGCATAGAGCCATATACCAGCTCTATGGAAGTCTTGGTAAACATCTGTTGCAAGTAGATACGGGTATTCTGGGACAGTAAAGATTATCCTAAAAGCCTTTCCAGCAACCTTTCCCCTTAGATACTTCAACAACTCTTTATTACTTGTAATGTTCTGTTTATGTCTACTAATAACTCCACGTAATCTGTTAAGTGATTCTGAAGTAACATATAAGAGAATAACGGGGATGTACCCACTGTCGTCCAGTTCTACTTCAAGTGCTCTTACGTATTCGTTTACAATTTCTAGCTCATCTCCACTCAAATCTTTAAGGTCTTCATAGAGTTCTCTAATATCTACTGGGCTGGCTCCCAGCTCTATAAGTAAGTTAAATATGGAGATCATTTGATCTCTGGCTAGTTCTCTCGATGGATAAATACCTACAGACCCATGATACATCCATTTATCCTCTACGTTAGCAAGAAAGGGTATTAGGAGAGAAAGAGTTTTTCCTGCTCCAGTAGGTGCGTTTAGAAGAATAACATCCAGTGAGTTACGCTCCAGAAACCTCTTTAGAAGCTCATACTGGAAGTCTCTCAGCCTTATAGTACCCTTTCTCAGTTTTACTTCTTTGTCAGATAGTTTTACAAAAACAGGTGAAGTATAGAAAAAGATTGATTTTTCCACAATCATGTTGTAGCTCCCATAAGTTTTAGTGGTAGCGGTATTCGATACTCTTCTTTATCGCCTTTAATTAGGAATAATTTTCTAGTCCTAATGTAGCCTATAGTTGAGGCTAGAAGCTTGTTTGGCGCTTTAGAGCGGGTCTCCATAACCTTCATAACATCTATGGGCGTATAGCCGAAGAGCCCGATATCGTACAGGTTCACGGGAACATTTGTCCACACAGGGTCCTCTATTTTCTTATGAATCTCTGCTTCCTTTAAGCGGACTTTAAATAAACCCATTCTCTTCATACCGATTCTCATGTACAGTACTCGTGGTAATTCGATATTGTTTGCTAACACTATAGTCTTGAAATCTGTTGGCGGGATTAAAGCTACATAATGTACAAGTCTTGGATATACTGTTTTTAAAGCTCCTCGGAATTCAGCATAGCCAGATCCTTTTGCTTGCATGAAGAACTTCTTAGGTGTCACTCTTTGAGGGAACGCTGGAAATACATATATGCTTTCCCTTCCACTTAATAGATTTTTCAGCTGCACCTCGATAAAACCGTAGTGAAGGGATTCTTTAGCTAACTTAGGTTTAAATGGGCTTTTCTCAAGGTCTTGGTAAGATAAAAAATGGAGTGATGGTATTACCGCATATGCTTCAATGCTTCTTCCTGCTAGTCCATAGATTAGGGGGTAGTTGTGTATGTAGTGTCCAGTAGTTATTATAGCTCCGCCTTCTTCTGCTAACGATGGTCTCTGCTCAGTAGCAAATATCAGTACACCCTGTAGCTCCATGTCAGCAATGTACGCTCTTAGCATTTTGGGCACCGTATGTTACTAGATTACTTCTTTTTACCTACGAACATATCAAGGCTCTCTTTCAGCACTAGTACGTCCTTCCACGCCTGTAGCACTATAGTGTCGACCTCTTCCTGTTTAAGGCTTCTCAGCTTATCTCCGAGTTCTCTATCAAGTACTAGTATGCCTTGGTTCTCGAACTTCTTAACGTACTCTGTAACTTCATTTACCACATCTTCGAGAGTTGGTGTTTTTTCAGTATACTTACCTAGGATTCTAGTTGCTACTTCATATCCGCTACCTATTTCATACTTGCTGAAGAGTATTGCAGGTATGTGCACTTTTATTCCTCCAAAGTGGGTTACTCTACCGCCGACTCTAGTAGTCCTAGCTATTGTTAGTAGGGTTAGCAGTAGCTCTGTGAAAGTCATGTCCTTAAGAACTAGTTTCCCTACGAACGATGTCCCCACTTCAATCATTCTGAACTCATATAATGCTCCTGTTCTTTGTGACTCTGGTAACTCTGGTCTGTATGTTGTTTTAGCTATGTCGTCTACAGCGTTGAAGGTTACGCTTACAACGCTTTTTTCTTCAGGGACTGTTGCTACGTAGAGGTCTCCTTCAACTCTAGACTTTACATTATATCCTGCACCTTCTTGCACAGCGTAGCCAAATATTAAGCAGTTAGGGCACTTGCCACAGTATCCTTCGAAAACCTCAGGTACTTGTCTCTCTTTTACTTGTTTCATGTATGGTCTCATTACGCAAGTGTAAGTACTTATTCCTAATTCCTTAGATGCTACTGCTTTGTTTCTATCAAACCACTCATGTAACAGTGATAGCATCTGTCTTCTAACAGCTCCTGACTGGAACTTTGTGTTGAGGATTGCTGGTACGCTAAGTCCTAGGTAAGTAGGTATAGTTGTTACATCAGTTGTTTCCTGTTCATGCCTTATTATTAGTCTTGACAGAGGCTCTATTATAATGTATACATTAGCAACTTTGCCTTTAGGTATAGCATTGTACTTATCAGGCCTCTCTCTCTTAACGCACCACTCGGCTACTTCTCTGTATTTTTTTCCGAATATTTTTTCACCTATTTCGTCCAGAGTTATAGTTGCATGTATGGGGGATTCCATACTTCCACCCCCTTATCCCCCCTCATGTGTTTATCATGAGGGATGGACGGGGTGGAAGTATGTAAAAAATATAGTTTATTTTATTGCTTTCATAGTTGTCACCTTTACAGCTTCACATACTTATACTTCTCATAGGCACTATCTAACATAACTTCAACGAGCTTCCTTACTTGACTTGGTGGTAGTTTTTTCTTGATGTTCATTAGTATGTCTACAAGTTCATTGAATATGTCGAAGAATACTGCTCTATAGCTGACTTCTTTCTCTTTACCTTCCTGATCCCTTATCTTTTTCATTTTAGTCTCTAAATCGACACCAACAGAATATGCTAGGAGTTCTAGGAATTTGTCTATAGCTATTCCTTTAGCGTCAGCTTCGCCTAGAGATGGAGTAAGCTGTAGTAGTAGCTCTATGCCTTTTCTTAGGGGTCTCTGTACCTTATACTTGCTTAACTTAGCATCTAGTTCTTTTAGACTTACTGCATACCTATACAGTAGTTTGTTTAAGGAAGGGGTCTCCTTACCTTCTAATATTTTTGGTATCTGGGACATACAGGACTCCACCTCTGATGACTTTGAAGAGATTAGGCTATAGTAGGGGAGAGGCTCATCCCCCTCTCTTGGATCAAGTTTTTCGGGAGGAGGAGCATCTAAGGCTAGAGGTACATAGGGTATCGAAGACATGAATTCGTGTATCGCTAGTGCGTAATCTTCAATTTTCTTTTTGCTACTGTTCTTTCTCTTCCATCTATCGTACCAGCAGAATATTTTCAGCCCGTAAATGTAGAGTGCTTCGAGAAGTGTTACATATGATCTATTATAGACTGAGTACTCATCTAGAGTCATCTGCCTTTTCATCATACTTGCAGATTTTCTTATTTCCTCGAAGCTCTTTACTATGGATAAGACTATGTTGGAAGGATGTGGTATGACTACTGGGGCTATTTCAGAACCTAAATTGTAGACATCTCCAAGATTACCTGCAAGACCTACTTGACCACCTCCAGATAGTGACATAACGAAGGGAGCTAGTGCTAGGGCAAGTGCTACATCTCTTTTCTTTAAAGACATGTCTCTACCTAAAGGTAGAATAGCTCTTGCACCTAAGCTATCGAAGAGAACTACTACCCTCTCTTCTTTAGCTCTTCCCTTACTTGGTAGTTCTCTCTCTGCAATCTTACTAAGTATATCAGGGGCAACTTTCATGTTTTTCTTCTTTTTATCTAGCAATTCCCCATAGATGAGAACTATCTCTGAAGTTCTTCTTTCAATAAGTTCGTAGATATTTGAGAGATAAGCTAACCTATTCTTCAAGAAGCTCCACAAGTCATAAGCAACTACAGGGTGAAGAGCTACAACAAAGAATGGAGGACTATACCTTCCCTTAAGTTGTGTTGCTTCATAGTAACATAGTGGACAGATGTAACGAATACTAGTTCTTTTCTCAGTAGCTATCTTCTCAAGGTTCGCTAACGGAGGGTCGTCGTGCAGCCATATCTCTGAGGCACCACCACCTCTCTTTACAGCTTGAGCATACTGTATAAACCTTATGGACGGTCTCAGTATTTGTTCGCCACATATTCTACAGTAGTTTTTACTTTCTAGCAACCCTTTAGATAGGATGTCTAGAGAGCTTAGCAACTCTGTGTTTATTATATTGCTCTTTAACCTAGTTATTATGAACTTAGAAGCATAATAATCTATGTCCTCGGAACCGCCAAGTTTCTCGTAGGTTACTTCAATGAGCTTCCTTATAGCTTTTTCATCATTTATATGTTTATAGACTTCGGCTATGGCTACTATACGGATTAGTTCCGTATCAATACCTTTAGGTATTACTACATTCAATGCTTTTCTAAGGATATCTACGACATCGTTCTCTTCTTTTGATGGAAACACAACCATATAAGAGAGTATGAGGAACCTCTCCCCCTCGTTCTCTATAGACATGATTGTGTTGACTAAGTCTTCCTTAGAGGTAATCATAGTAGCTAGTTTTTCTTTAAAGTAAGTAGAACCTCTTCCACTAATGCCTGTACCTAAACTTCTTGGATCAAGTAAGGTTCCTCTCTTTAATTTTGATTTCAACTCTCTGATTTCTTTATCGAGATCAGATATAGACGTGCCCTTCAAGTATTTAACAATAAGATTATGATATACACCTCCAATGGTTTCTCTATCTCTCTCTTTTAGTTTTTCTTCATTAACAGGTAGTAGTGTAGTAGCTTTAGTTTGTACTAGTTTTGCATAGATTTCATTCAACTGTAGTTTCTTTAATCCTGTAATAATCTCTCTAATTCTTTCTTCGGTTTCGAAAGCTTCTGCTATTTCGCTTTTTACAACTTTAGCTACTTCTCTCATGGGAACTGTTTTTGATGTTTTAGTTCCAACAAGAATTAGTCCGTCAGCATAGGTTACTAGAGGTGTCCAGCCGTTTCTAGAAAGGACTTCTACAATCTTCTCAGATACTTTAACATGGAGAATCGATGGTAAAGAAGTTTTTACAAATCCGAATTTAATGCCGTAATTTTCAGATAGCTCTCTAACTTCTTTCGAAGTTTGTAAGTAGACTAGAGCTTCATCTATTGATTTCTTCCCCATTAGCTCATCAGCAACTCTGACAACAGGGGTTACGTATAAAATGTATTCTTCTTCAAGCTCGGGTGTATACTTTCCTTCAACTGCTCTTGCAAGAGTTATCACTTTAGATATAAGCTTTTCTTTAGTATCAGGAATAAGTATGAAGAGGTTACTAACTATTCTATGAAGAAGGTTCCTTGTTCTTTCTTCTCCAGTTCTTCCTTCAATACCGTAGAGTTTCACGTAATCATGCCCTATCCCTGTCAAGAAAAGTATGTCTTCATATTTTAGTCCGAGGCCTTTCTCAATTGATTCAAGTGCTTTCTTGACTATGCTTAATGCATACTTCTTAATAATTGAACCTAGTCTGTATGATATTGTTGCTACTGAGACCGTATGGTGGAAGAAGGTTTGCCACGCATACTCTTTTGCTCTAGAGAAGATCTCTTTTGAATCGAGATTCTCATATACAGTTTCTATATAGCTGAACAGTGATTCTGCACCGTTCACTAAGAGTTACCCCCGACAGGTATATAGGAACAACAAGTTATAAATATAACTGAGAACCTACTATGAGATGGAGGCATGATAAAATGACTAATAGCAAGGTGGCAAGGATATTCACGTTTGGTTGGAGCCCTGAGTTTGTAGTGAGACCTCTAGTAGAGGAGGGATTATCTAAAGAAGACATAGTTGTTCTCATTGCTAGTAAGCCTGAAACTGAGTATGCTAAGAAAAGGGTTGAGGAGGCATATAAACATGTTGAAAGCTTCCTCCAAATGGCTGGTGTATCTAACCTATATTATAGAGAAGTCGATACAAATAAAGACATTATATACATTTGTAGGGACATCGTTAAGGTAGTGAAAGAGTTTGACTCAGCAAACAGCTTTAAATTCTATCTTACGGGAGGTATGAGAGTTCTAGTTATTGCTACATTAATTGTTGCTAGACTGCTTCACTTATCTGGTAAGCAAACAGGGATAAAGCTTTCTAGAGAGGATAGACCAATATCCTATACTATCCCAATAGATCTTCTAGAACTGAGTGTAGAAGACACTACAAAAACACAGATAGAGATATTGAGACGGTTAAAATTCCAAGGAGAAGCAAGATTTGAAGACTTAGCTATAGGAAGAAGCGAAGTAACAGTAAGAAAACATCTAACAAAGCTTAGGGAAAGAGGACTTGTGAACTATACTGTAAAAGGTAGAAAACAAGTCTATAGGTTAACGCCACTAGGAGAAATTTTACTAGACGTAGTAGGTTGATACCGTGTACTTGGAGAACCCGGTTATAATTAAAGTAAACGTATCCTTTAGAAACGACTTGCGTATCAAAGACTATACTGCTAAGCTGGTTAAATCGTTGCTTATTAGTGGAAATCCTAGTCTGAAAGAAATTTTCGCCAAAGGAGAGAGCTTATCTCCTAAGCCTATACACATAACACCGCTCTATACCTATAACGTAGACAGAAACAGTGAGAGAAAACAAGAGGAAAAGATAGAAGCAATCTACAGTAGATTCATACCTAAGAAGTCTGTAGCTAAACCACCCAAGATAAATAAGTTAAAACCTGTTAAAATAGAAGCGGGGAGAAAGTACTTCTTTTACATAGGAACAAACATGAAGCTTCTTAATGATGTACTTTTAGGGCTGTACGACATCAATAGGTTTATTTTCGGTAAAGAAACTGTAGACATAGACCAGCTAAGCTATGAAATAAGATACGTAGATGTAGAGAAAGAATCTGAGGAGATATTAGAAATACTAGAAACAGCAAAAGAAAACTACATGAAAGTAGTCTTTAACTCTCCAACTTTACTAAAGGATCCTCTAGTTGTTATGAGGAGGAAAAAGAAGAAGCTACTATTGCCTCTTCCAGAAGCTATTTTATCTACCCCCTTCCTCATGGTGTTAATCGATAGAGGTAAGGTAAGAAGGAACATTTTCATAAGGTGTATGAGGTATGTGAAATCAATATTTGATATCCCATATACTACTCTTAAGACAATAAATCTAGTATGGTATGTGTACGACAATGAAGTGCTTCCAGCAATGATTGGTTATGTCAAGTATTTTATAGATTATCAAATATTACAGTATGCTCAGTCTGTAATGGAAATGAAGTATGGACTAGACTTTATGGAACTTCTCTCAAAGGTAACAGTACTAGCTCAAGTATATGGTGTAGGAGATGGACGAGCAACAGGATTTGGTCATGTAACAATAAAAATGAACACAATACAATGATAGTTCATCTATTTTTATTAAATAGCTTCCCTTTCTGATGGTAGTTTGATGGCGGGGAATCACCCTACCTTCAAACCCATGTAAA
>QMRV01000066.1 GCA_003649445.1 Thermoprotei archaeon
CACCCAGGACCGTTCATATGGAATAAGATTGAGCCTACCAAAGGTGTATACGACTTTTCAGAAACAGATAGGTATGTTAAAGCAGCCCAAAAATACGGTATCCATATAATAGCAACTATTTGGCCTTATGCGGAGTGGGACCAAAAACATTGGGAGAGTCAGTCTGGTTGGAAGCCTTCTAGGGGTTTTGAGGGTTTTTTGCCTTTAAGCCGTTATAAGCCTCACGATATGGAAGCCTATAAGGCTTTTGTTAAAACCCTAGTAGAACGTTACGATGGAGACGGTGTAGATGATATGCCTGGTCTTAAACAGCCAATAAAACATTGGGAGGTAATTAATGAGCCTGAGATGGGTTTTATTAGACCTGAACCCCTAAACTTTTTTAGAGGTTCTCCAGAAGACTATTTAGAGGTTTTAAAGGTTACCTATGAGGCTATCAGGGAGGCTGACCCTGAAGCAAAAGTTTTGAATGGTGGAATAGCCTATGTTCCGGAGAAGCTTGAAGAATGGGATCTTTTTTGGGGTAAGGTTTTCAAGCTTGGAGGAGCAAAATACATAGACATTCTCACAGTCCATAACCTAAACCCCTATCTAGGTGAAGCCCTAGAAAGGCTTTATAGTTATCTAGGTCGGCAGGGGATAAAAAAGCCTATATGGGTTACAGAGCTTCAGGTGGCTGAGGGTATTCCTATTCCGCCAACAGGAGAGGTTTTAAGTAGGGAGGGGCAGGCTAAGGCTATTGTTAAAGCCTATTTAGACGGTTTCTCTCTTAACGTTGAAAAAATTTTTTACACATCCTATATGGCTTTTCCAGGTGGGTTTGAAACACTTGCTAAGTCAGCTTTAATAGAGGCTGGGGAACGTAAACCAGCCTACTATGCGGTTAAAACAATGGTAACCCTTTTAGAGGGGTTTAGTAGGGCTGAAAAGTTGGAGGAAAACCTTTACAGGTTTATCTTACCAGACAAAACCGAAGTATATGTTGTCTGGTCTGGAGGAAAACTTCCATCCAATATTAAGGGTGAGGTTTTAACTGTAACTTTAACAGGGAAAGCAAACCTAACCGATGTTTCAACCCTTAGGTTGGGTGGGGAGCCAACCTATATTGTTAAAGGGTCTAGAGAAAAATTGGAAAGCCTTATGTTAAAGCTTAGGGAAGAAAAACAGCCAAAAATACAGCCTCCACCTGTCAGTGGGATGGAAACTGTGGAAAAACCAAAAATCGGTAGGATTGACTTAAACGGTGATGGAAGAGTAGACTATGGAGATTTAGAGGTTTTAAAGGGGGTTTATGGGTTGTCAACTGGTGAAAAAAGGTTTAAACCGGAGGTTGACCTAAACGGTGATGGGATAATAGATATTGTTGATTTAGCTATTTTAGCCTGCCATTACGGTGAAAACGTTTAGGTGTGTTAGGTTATTGTTATCGTTGTTTCAACTTTTTTGTTAACGGTCTTGGTTTTTCCCAGCCTTTCCATAGGTATGCTTCAACCGTGTAATTTCCCTTTTTGCTTGGCTCCGTCTTAGTATAGCCTATCTCTTTGACTCTAAACCTAAGCCTAAAAAAATCAGACATTAAAACTAGAAAAAGTGTTAATACTAGGGCAAAGAAAATTTATCGTTAAAAATGGAGGTTAAACATGATACTGTTGCCAATGCTACTATTACACGTATCCCTTTACTAGTTATCTTCAAGTTTTCGGAACCTTAACCTCATTTAAAACTCTACTAATAACTTCCTCAACCTTTAAACCCTCAGCCTCATACTCCGGTTTTAGTCTTATCCTATGAGACAAAACATTTTTTGTAAGCTTTTTTACGTCGTCAGGTATAACGTAGCTTCTACATTCAATGTAGGCTAAAGCTCTACACCCTTATAAAGCCATATACTCGCCCTCAGACTTAGACCAGTAAGTATTTCCTCCATGCTTCTTAAACCGTTTATAATTTCAACTATATAGGTTTTCACCTGCTCAGAAACATAAACCTTCTTAACCTCTTCAACTATCCTATCAACATCCTCAGGTTTCATAACGCTTTGTACAACAGGTTTTTCAAGCTCATCAATTCTCGAAATTATTTCTATCTCCTCTTTACTGTCAGGATAGTTTACACCAACCTGAAAAGCAAACCTGTCAATTTGAACCTCTGTAAGGGGATAGGTTCCCTCACTACCATAGGGAAGTTGTGTTGCCAAAACTAGAAAAGGTTTTGGAAGTTCTAAGGTTTGCCCCTCAATCGTAACCTGTCTTTCCTGCGTAGCCTCAAGTAATGCTTCTTGAGTTTTGCTTGGAGCCCTATTCAACTCATCAACCAAAAATATGTTTGCAAATATTGGACCCCGTTTAAGACCCCATTCACCTTTACCCATAGAATAAAAGGTTGTCCCAATAATGTCTGCTGGTAAAAGGTCTGGAGTCATCTGAACACGTTTAAAAGTTCCACCCAAAACCTGAGCAAAAGTTTTTGCAAGCAAAGTTTTACCTGTACCTGGAGGACCTTCAAGCAAAACATGACCCTCAGAAAGCAAAGCAACCAAAAGCATCCTTAAAACATCCCTTTTACCAACAATAAACCTTGAAACCTCATCCAAAACTTTATTGATAATTGGTTTTGAATCCAGCCCTATTCCCCACCTCTACGTTTACCAGCTTTCTATCTTAAGACTGTCAAAAAATTCTTAAGGTTTTGCTTACGTTTATTCTTTTGGGTTAATTGAGTGTGTTGGTTAAGGCAACTTAAGTTTTGCTATGATGTTGTTAAGCTGGAATAGGTTAAGGCTTGGTATGAATGGTTTGATAAGAAATGTAAGGTTCTTGGAAGGGGGTTTGTTTTATCTCGGTTGAGGGGAATGAAACAAATAAGGTGCAACAGACTAATATGAGATTAACATAAAAACTCATTTTAACAACAAGCTATCGCTGAGATGATTTATATGAACGTCTTAACTAGGGATCGTGTGGTTTGGAAGCTCCGTGAAATATTATCTAAGAGGGGGGAGATTAAGCTGGCCTACCTTATAGGCTCTATCGCGGAGAGGGGGCTCAGCTATCACGATGTAGACGTGGCGGTTCTGCTTGACTGTGACCCTAATGATAAGCTTAGGATCCTAGGAGAAATACATGATGACATTTGTAAGACTCTCTCCCTAGGTGATGACTGTGTAGATGTTGTTCCTATAGACGAGGTGGACTGGCACTTCAAATATAGGATTGTTAAAGGTGTTAAGTTGGTGGATAGAGGTGGTGTTAGTCTGCAACTCGTTAAGGAGCTTAACGCCATCTACCCAGAGCTACGGCAGTTGCTTAACCTTAACCTTAGAGAGTGGATTGAAAGGAACGATCCAAGGAGTATAGATTGGAGTATAGTTAAGAAGCATATGGACTATGCCTTTAAAGCTGTAGAGAGCCTCAATAAAATCATAACCAAACCTCTAGAGGAGATAACCTCATCGACCATACTTAGGTTGGCGTTTGAGCGTTTGGTGCACACAATAGTTGAGTCGATTATAGACGTCGCTCGGCATGTAATCTCGGTAAGGGGTTGGGGGCCATCTGAAACATATCGAGACTACGTTGAAATCCTCCGCAAAGAAGGAGCTATTCCGTCCGAGCTAGCCGAAGAACTTTTCAGATTCATTGTCTGGAGAAACATCCTGGTGCACAGATATGTTGAGATAGACTATTCAAGGCTATATAGGGACTCAAAAAAGCTGGCCGATATTGTAAGAAAATTTGAGAAGCAGATAATCAAGCTTAAGGAAAATTGACACTCCCCCTACTTAAGTGGATTCTTGCTTTTAAGGTTTTCATCGGTTTTATGTTCATAGCCCTTTTAGGCTCCCATTTTATCCCGTTCCACCTTAGAAGCAGGGGCTCTGTTATGAGCCCGTTATAGCGCGCTAGGGTGTTGCTAAATTCTGGAAGTTAATATCTACGTGTGTATACTTATTAGAGGTGAAACAAATAAGGTGTGATAACAAGGCTATATGGAATTAACATGAAAACATCAAAATAACAACATCCTAGCGCGGCTATAAACCATAAAATCTCTAAAATCGGCTTTGCCCTCTTCCTTTTTCAATTTGCCTTAAAGCCCAAAACCTCCACTTCTCATAAGGACCATTAAAAAACTTCAACCATAAACTTAAGGACTAAAAAGAGGATGAAAGGGTTTACTGATAGGTATTTAAGTTTCCAAAATACATCTCAATTTTGTGGTTTCTATGAATGAGGCTAGACTGTTCTATGCCTTACAAAGATATTATTTAGGGGATATTAGTTTTGAGAGGGTTGTTCAAGACGCAGGCATTACGCTTCACGAACTAATAGATTATGTTAGAGAAAAGGATTTGAGGATTATTTTGACGATGAGGATAGGGTTGAAGGCTTAAAAAAGTTAAGTAAGCTGATGGAAAAGCATAGGTTGGAAAATGCTGTTAAATTTGCTAGAGAAGCTTACAAAAAAGCTAAAGCGTAAACATACGCTTAACGCGCTGAGATATATGAAACATAGGGGGAGACGGCACAAACTAGAAGAGATAGTTCAGATGTGGGATGGATAGAGATGTAAACGCCTGTATAAACCTGCTCATTAAGTTGGGGCTGACTAGCTCAGCCCAACTGCCCCGTGATGACTTGATGAACCAGACCGCAGACGTATCCTACGAACCAAAGGATGTGGATAAGTCTGGGAAGGGGAAACGGAGAAGTCGGAAAAGGAGGGTAAACATTCACCTCCCATGAATTTTTCGACATGCTATAAGAAGTCTCATAAGATTCAAAAGATTTAGTACACGAGAAGCGAAGAAGCTCCTTAAAAAACAGAAACTTCAAGATTTAGATTTGTTTATTGTTAGCTTCTTCCTTAACTTATATTTGGATGAGGGGGAACGTTGAAGAGTATCGAAGTTTCTGAAGAGGTTTATGAGCTAATCTCAGCAATTGCAAAAAGGAAAGCTAAAGACGTTGAAGAGGTCATTCTAGAATACGTCACTAAGGACATAGACCCCGGTATGAGAGTTGAAGTCTACATGAAACTTCATGAGAAGTATCTTAAGGATGCAGAGGAGCTTTATGCTAAGAGTGAGCTAGCCCAGGCTGGTGAGAAATATTGGGGTGCCATTACAGCTCTCCTTAACGCTATCGAGGAGAAAAAGGGTTGGAGTCACTATACTCATAGGGACTGTGCTGAAATCGTGGAGAGGCTATCTGAAGAGTTAAAGGAGTCTCTGGGAAGACTCTTTGCAAGTATTGAAAGGCTGCATGCGAACTACTACCACAACTTTCTGACAAAAGTAAACTTTGAAGCACACAGAGAAGGATGCACTCAAACTCGTGCAGAAACTTAAAAGCCTTAACAGCATCTACTTAGGTTAATACGCTTGGCGCCATTTTACCGTGGCTGAGTCAACTCAGCCCGTTGACTGTTCTTCTGAAAAGCTTGACTTCGCCCTTGTCCGGTGTCTCCAACAAGCCCATAATTTTTAAGCAGGATTGTCTTTCCTACGCCCGACTTGCCCAGATTGATACGAATTCGCCCTCCTTCACCATGAGGTTTACGCCCTTCTGGGGGACTTTGAGAAGTTGGGTATCTTGACAGCCACCGCTGGAATGGGTTGGAGAAGGTGTTGAGGAAATATTTAAACTTGAAGTTGATACCTATTGGGATTGAAGGTGAATGATTATCGATTAGGTGGGCTTAAGGAGTTTTGAGGAAATGTCAGCTACGATCACAATTCCAAGCGGAATCGTTGAGAAAGCGAAGAAGTTAGCATCGATTTGAGATCGTTAACCGTTGAGGCCATTTTAAGGGAGCTAGGATTAGATCCAAATGAGGAGGCTGAAATTCGCCTAGAACTTGCTGAGAAAAGTTTAGAAGAAGCTAAAGACTACATGAAGAAGAAAGATCCTATACAAGCCTCAGAGAAGCTATATAAAGCGGTTGAAGAATACGTGAAAATACTGGGTCAATTACATAAACTTCCACAATATGAGAAGGCAAAAACCGAGGGGAGATGGTGGACACAACTCTTAGGTAAATCAGCTAGAAGACTCTCAAAAATTCTCAAGGAGCCAAGGATTGAGCAAACATGGGCTATAGCTTACGAAATACATATATGGGAATTTTCACGAAGCAAAATATAGCATAGAATACATCGAGAATGATGTAAAATATGTTGAATGGATCGTTGAGTATACAAAGAAGTCTGTTCAGAAGCTATCAGAAAAATAGTTACCATACCTATAGCGGGTTAATTCTCACTCCTCTAAACATCACAGACATCATCAGCTTTTACCTTAACCCCCTCCTCCACCCTCAAGCGAGGGGTATAGCTGAGGTCTTCATCTTCAGGTTTAGACTAATGTGAAGTTCCTACTCCCAGAGAATCCAAGGCTGCAAATTTTATAAGTGGTTATTGGTGATGATGGGTAGGGTCAAGCGTTGAAGATCTACAGGAGCTTAAAGATGTCACCAATAGACGATATCGCCTATGTTAGCGCGCGCTAAGAAGGATTCTAGCTAAATATTCTAAACGTGAAAAGAATAAGGTAAGAGACTTCCTGCATAAGCTGACAACATTCCTAACTAAGGAATTCAAAGAGCATATCCACGGCTTTTCTAGCATTAAATTCCTCAACCCGCATAACTCAACTAAGGAATGCTCCAGATGTGGTGAATTAAATGAAGCACTAAAAGGAGCATCTTATGAATGTAAATTCTGTGGATTAAAAATCAACAGACAGTTAAACGCATCCATAAATTTATATCTTCAAATGGAGGGGCTTTCTCCATCCCCAAAGCTCTTCGATGAGCTGATGAATGGATGGAGCGGGTTCACCCAGACAGGAGAGAAGGCTAATGAAGACTTCAATGAACCCAAGAGGAGTATTAGGCTGATGAATCCCAAAAGAAACATACCAACAGTAATGTTTAGGTATGTTTCTCAGAACCCCTAAACTGAGGTTTGCAGCTATAGGATTAGGTATTGAACAATTCTCAATCCAACATTAGCGTAAAGTTAGATAAAATGTTTTTAATCGGAAAATTTATTAATTCTAACTAAACATATAGTTCTGGTGATGGTGTTGAGTCTAACAGTTAAAGCAAGGATCGGAAAGAAACGCATACTTGTCATTCCTAAGACGATAGCTAAAAATCTAGGCTTGGACGAGGGTTCGGCTGTTAGAATAACGGCTACAGAAAATAAAATAGTTATTGAACCGCTACGTGATGCCATATGGCTATCATTGCATGGTGAGAAGGTAGCCCAAATAACTCTTAAGGAGCTTGAGGATGAAAGTATTGAGCAGCAAAGAAAGAACCTCAAAGAGTAAACCAAGACTTTTAGTCGATACGAGCTTTCTCCTTCCAGCAATGGGTATAGAAACCGAGAAAGAAGTTATGGAAGCCATAAAATACTTTCACATGGCTGAAATACATTATCTGGAGGTAAGCATCTTAGAAGCCATGTGGAAGATCGTTAAAGTAGTTTCAGCTGACAAGCTTGATAGGGTTAGGGAGGGAATAGAGTCGATAATGGAGACGTACAAACAGGTCACTCCTCATCCACAAGCCTACATAGATGCTTATAAACTGTATCATGAAGGACACAGAGACTACATCGATAACCTAATATATGCGACTTCTCAGAAACTACATCTCCTTCTACTAACAGCAGACAGGGAGTTCATCGATTTTCTTAGAGAAAAAGGTCATCCTATACGCAATATAGTAACGCCTGACAAAATAAAACAAACAAAAACAATTTAACCTACGGAGCGGAAAAAACCCTCATTTTCTGAATTGTTTTTGTATGGTTTATGGTGGTTGTTGTTTTGACTCCTCAAGTTTGGATTTTCCTTTTGAGTTTAGACCTTATGCTGTTAATTTGTGTCTTATTGTTGGACGTTTTGCTGATCCTCTCATTGCTTTAAACTGGAATGAAGAAACCATTAAAAGGATTTATGGTTATAATGATAAGGTTTGAGCGAACCTTAATAGTGGTAACGGTAATTTAGTTATTGAATGAAGAGGAAGTTGCTAGGGGCATTTGATCCCTAGAATTTTTTGACAGCCTGTTCTAAGTTCTTTTTGGTTTTCTAGTAGCGTGTTGGATTAACTGTTCCGTATTTAATACTTTGATATATTTGGAGCTTTTTTCCCTTAGTTTTTGGTCATCGGTTATGAGTGTGGCTTGCATCTTTATAGATGTGTAAAGATAGGAGGCATCGTATATTGTTAGATTTTCTTTACAAGCCAAACTAAAAACCTCATCTTCAAAGCCTTTGATTGATTCCATCTTGATAACGGTTAATACATTGCCTATAGCCTTTATAAGTGATAACGCTGTCTCCCTGTCTATCCTTCCCAACAGTTTATACTCTTTCCACACAGCATTCAAACATTCGTATATGGCAAGGTCTAACGTTATACCCTCAATAAGTAAGCTTGGTAGACCCCTCTTGACTAGGTTAGTAATGGAGCTTGCATCAAAAACGTATAAGGTTATCTTCCCTCCCTATCTTCCCTTATCAGTCTTGCAATCTCCTCATCGGATATATGCTGTAGTTTACTGCTAAACCTCTTAACATCTTCCTCAACCTTAAGCAATGTACATTTCCTAACCTCCTCCTCCAAAGCCCTCCTAACCACAGGACCTATTTTAACACCGTATAAGTCAAGTAACTCTTTCAATTTACGTGGTATCTTTGCAGAGACGGTTATGTAGTCTGTCATAATCTCACAAAGTAGTACGTAGAAGTAAACCGATATAAGGTTTACCTAATTAACCCCGCATAAAAAACCAAAGATTGATGTCCTTCCCAACATATCAAGCTTTTCTCTATGGTTCAATTTCTCTCTAAAAAATCTTATCCTATTTAGAGCTAGATTTAAGTTCTTTTTCAAGTTTTTCTAGGGTTTTCCTATTCCATGTTGGATGTTTTTTAAGATCTCATCCACAATACTTGTAACCGTTTTTGTTGGTTTGATTTTGACGTTGAGGTTAGGATTAAAGCTAACATTATTACTGTGTATCTTACTTCTGGTATGTTGAAGAGGTTAAAGAAGCCTAGCAGAGTTTTTCTTGTTTTTGTGTAGGTTTGGCTTCCAATGTGATGTATCCAACATTGCCTGTCTCCCATCTGTTAAAACATTAACAAGTTTTAGGTTATCTCCCAAATCTATCATCGAGTTTATGAGGAAGCTTGAGTCGGATATGACGACTATTTTCCCCTTCCCATAGGATGTTTCAACTATTACGGGGAATGGTCCTTTTAGGCTCGCCCGCATCATGTTTAAAGTTGAGGCTTAGATCCAGATAGCTGAAAGAGGATGAGTATGCGAGAACCCTGAAGCTTGACCCCTCAATTGTTGTTGCGTAGTTCAGTACCAACTCCCTAGCATGTGGAACGAATCCCCCTTCAAGCTTTACTATTTTTGGGAGAACCTCCCCCCTCTCCTTAAATAGTGGATCCATCAGCAGGTTTCCGCTTAGCCTAAATTTTACACCCAACTTTTCTAGTAAACTATTTCCTGTGCCGAAGTCATCAGCTAGGATTAGGAAGCCACCCCTAGAAACATAGCTCTTTATGCTTTCAGCCTCTCCATCTGTGATGGGTTTAGATGGTCCTATTATGAGGAGAGCGGAGGAGGATGGATCTAAACGTCCTATATTGCCAATACTTACTGGTTGAAGGTTTAGCTCAGCCTTGGCAATCGACATACCGTTCCATCCAGGATTTTCAGGATTAAAATCGTCTGTGGGTGGTGTTACACCTACAAATGTTACGCTAAAAATTAATGCTAGGACAAACCCTAAAAACATGTAAAGCTTCAAGTCTTAATCCTCTCCCTAATTTCTGTAAGCAGGTTTTCAGCTTCTTTTAGGCTATGTTCTAAACTACCATAAACCACTTCTTCCAGTATGAGACTTAACTTTTTAAATGGTTTGTAGGCTTCACCAAGGTAAGGCTTAACTTTAAACAGGTATTCTCTAACAGTATCGCTTGGTTTTAATTCTATGCCTGTATAGGTTTGGATAAGCTTTACAGCCCCAAAATATGTTTTAAGTATTCCTTGAAGCTTTTCAGGTGTTGGCTGTGGCGGTGTTATGGTTGAGACCTCTTCAAAGGTTGGTGGCTTAGGTTTATGTTTTAAAGGCCAAACCCTTCTAATCAAGATGACTGTTAAGGTTGCTGGTAGAAGCAACATGTAAAGGTTTAGTAGAGGAACTGTTACGGTTTTTTGGATGCTTCTAAACCAAGGCTCCTTAGGGTTAACCTTAACGGTTAAAGGATGGTTTCCAGTGTAAAGGTTGTAGGGGGTCTGAAGCCTAACATTAAAAGATCCATCTAAACCTGTTTTTGTTTTAACTTTTTCTCCAAAAGCTTCAACTGTTACCTCAGCTTCTTTTAGTGGTTTTTTGTTGTGGAAAACTAGACCTGAGACTTCAAAGTTTAGGTTTGTTAGGGCTACTGGTGAATGTTTAAATGTTAGGTTTACCGGTAGCCTGTAAACTTCTATGCCAAGTTTTTTTGTTATAGGTGCTGTTATGTTTTTAGCGTAGGGTCCAACCAGTGTGGTATGTTTTCCTTCACCTATGTTTGCTGGTGTTTTTATGGTTAGGTTGAAGCTTCCATCAATGTTTGGTTTTAAATCCTTCTTTTCCTGGAAGACTTTAACCCAGACTTTTAGGTTAGACGGGTATATGTAGCCTTCAATTTTGAATGTTTCTAAAGGTTTAACTTTA
>QMRV01000067.1 GCA_003649445.1 Thermoprotei archaeon
AAAGGCAGAAAACTTAGACCAGCACTAGTGCTCTACGAAGGTAAAAGAGACATCGTTCTAGCATTCATCTCATCGAGACTCGAAAAATATGATCCTAAAACATCGGTAATCATAAGAAAAGAAGACCCTGGATTCGAAGAAACAGGGCTTAAAGTCTCATCAATCATAAGGCTAGACAAAATAGCAACAATACACAAAAGCCTAGTAGCAGGGAAAATAGGGACCCTCCCCCAACACTTTAGAGAAAAAGTCAACAAGAAAATAAAAACTCTCCTCACAATCTAGCTTTAATAGCCCAAGATTAAGGGAGCAGGTAATGGTCAAGCTTAAGTATATTGTTTCATTATCTATCGCTGTCTTTAAATACGGCAGCTATGATACTTTATGCGTGAAGAAAATAACGATTGAAGTACCGGAATGGGTGAGTGAAGAAGAAGTAAAGAAAACTTTGCTAATTATTTTCGGTATGAGAGATAGAATTAGTGCAGATGAAATTAGAGAAATTCTAGGAATTGAGACAAGAGAACACATAGAAGCAGAATTATTTGAAAGCATAAGAAAGAGAGAAAGGGATAGGATAAAATGGTTGTACTCGACACAAGCGTAGCGATAGAGAAAGTAAAAAAGGGAGAAAAAATAAGAGAGTCAATTACCGCCGTAACGATGGTGGAATTCCCAAAAATCTTGGAGTACAGGCACTTCACTGGGGATGTTATATTTCCAAAGATCAAGGACTTCTTCACAGCCTATAAGCTGCAAGAAAAACTACTTAAGCTAGGAAAACCGAAAAGCTTCGCGGATCTACTGATAGCAGCTATATGCGTAAACAGACAAGAAAAACTAGTAACAAAAGACGAAGATTTCCTAGATATAGCTGAAATATCAACACTCAATGTCGAAATCATAAAATAAACTTTGAGTACATTTAGATATAGCAAACAATCTAATTTATCTAACTCAAAAATACTCCATTTTACGAGAAATAACTTGCATTAATTCTAATAAGAGCAATTTTTATCCTAGTAAAACTAAGCTTAGTAGAATACTTTACTGGGCTATTTCGAAAAGTGTTATGCTTAACTAAACTATAAATAGAGATTAATGTATTTAAATGCTTTTAAATGAATTCAATTTAGTATGATGAACTTAATTGATTTAATGCTTAGAGTTTGTCCTGCTCTTTTAAGGAAAACGGGTATGTGATGCTTTAAGCTTACTGACTCAGTGCCTATGCTATGAGTCCTTTGTCTCTCTTGTCGAAGCCTCTTTTTCCTACGACTACGATTGCAGCTACTTTTATTCCTATTTCTACGAGTTTTCTGAAGCTTGCTAGTGCTTGGGCTCCTTCGTGTGCTGTAGGCCACTCGGTGTGCTCGACGACTACGCTTTCGTCGGGTAGTACTACTAGCTCGTCTACGTATTTACCACTTTTCTTTAGCTCTGTGTAAGGCTCTTCATTGCACTTATCTAATACTATTTGCTTGACTCTGATTTCGCGTTTAATAGGCCTCAAAATCACACTAGTTCGCCTCTCTCCTCTAAAAGCTCCACAAATATCTCACTTAGCCGCTTTCATCAAACCCTTTCTCGCTTACTTCCAGCTCCTCTGACTCTACAGCACCGTTGACTTCTCTCAAGTGAACTATAGTTACTAGATCATAACCTTTTTCACCAGTTTTCAGTATCAAGTTATTGAGCTTCGACAAGGCTATAGGGTTATGAGTAGTCATTATGAGAAACATCAATTTTTTATTCATTCTACTCAACACCGCTTTCCAAGCAAGCTCTATCAAGTAATTTTATGCCCTAGGATGTATATGAGACTCTATTTCCTCAATGAAAAGTGCTTCTAAGCCTTTATCTTCTGTAACAAGGGCTAGTGCAGCAGACAAAGATTCTCTGACTCCGCCTGGGCACTCCTCTAGTGGAAGCTTCTTACCCCATATATCTTCAACGTATATTTCGGGGTACCCGCCTATTAGTCTGACCTCGATGTTCTTTAATCCTATTTCAGCTAGAAACTTCTTGAATGGTTTTTCAAGTTCTTTTAAAGGTCCTTTCTCTCTGAACCTTACTGCTAATCTGTTATAAGCTGCTAAAAAAGCAGATTCTCTAGCTGGCACAAGTAGCCGACCATATTCAAGTGTAGTTGCTACAGCGGTTCTGGCTAGCCTCAGAATTCCAGCTCTACTATCGGTAAGGAGGAACGGTTTACTGACTCCAAAGCTAAGTGGATATAAATAAAGTAATGCATAGGGAAGTAAGTGTACACCAACTAGTGAATGAATATCTGCTGGATCCTCGACTCTATAGGGAAAAGACCTAAGCTCTTCACCGCTTTTCTCGCATCGTAATCCTACGTCTAGGAGAAAAGTCTCTAAACGCTCTTGCTCAATATTTTTCACATATACTTCAAGCTCCTCGTATCCGCTGAACTTTACTGCAAGCTTACTTTTCTCTGCTTTAATAAAGTATGAGAGAGGAGAATTCTTGACTATTATATGTCCTCTAAATAGATCGGCTATTTCTCTAACATTGAAAAACTCTTTAAATCGACTAGTGAGATTCTCCTTTATAGCGGGGTCGAGTTTTCTAAAGTAAACGTAGAGCATTTTGGAAAGAGCTTTAGCTAATTCATGAGCATTCTCTGCCTTAATTGCGCTGTAAGCCTGTTCAGCAAGTCTATCGGCCTCTTGGCCGACTTCTCTTCTTAATTGGGAGAGATCGGGTAGTGTATCGGAGAGTAAGTATGCTAGATTTATTAGAAGCGATTTTCCGAAACAGTTTTGCCTATTATAACTGTTACCGGCCTAATTGTGATTTCTGCATGGGATATGGGTCCCAGATCCTCTACAGTTAGCTTGGTCCACTCTGAGCTCATAACTATGTTAATAACAAGTTTAAATAGTATATATTTGTGGTTAAGTAAGTAAAGCTGTGTAGTCGAGTTGAGTTTCAGAACTGTTCACTTCAGTAAATTTAAGATATTCTTGGTTTCAAGCATTTTTGTTACAGAGACTGTTTAAAGGAGATTAAAGCGATAGGAGTGTGCTTATGTTCGTAAAAGAGCAGGTGATTAGAGCTACTTGGTTGTTTTCTGTTTTCTCATGGCTATTCCTCTCATTATTGATGCATATATGAGTAGTTTGTGTGCACCTGGTATGTGCCAGTATTCGTCGACGAATTTTCTCGCTAGTTCTCTGAGCTCATCTGCTTCCTCGAATGTTAGCTCGTCTTTTTCGATGAGCTCTCTAATTCTCTTTAATTCTTCTTTAGTTAGAGGGTTTACTGCTCGAGCTGAGAGTCTTTGTAGTTCGCTTTTAACGAAGGCTACGTCTTTGTCTGTAAAGATACCTCTGAATCCTAGGAATTCTGAGAAGAATTCTAGTTGGTCTCGAGTAGCTTTAGTAATGCTCTCTACTTTCCTATCAATAGCTTTTATTTCTTCATGAACCTTACTGAACTCTTCATTTATCTCGGCAAACCTCTTATCTATTTCACTGAACTTTTTATCTATTTCATTAAATTTCTTATCTATCTCACCAAATTTCCTATTTATTTCATCAAAAAACTTTTTATCTATTTCAGCAAATTTTTTGCCTAGCCAGTAGGCTATTGATGCTGTTGACCCTATAATGGTAACAATTATGCTGATTAAGCTCACTAGAGTCTCTGTCTGCATTTTCCTGTAATTGTACTAGCTAGCAGTTAATAAGTTTTCATAATGTCTGCTAAACATTTGTGAGTAGCTACATAGACTTGAGACTAAAGCTAGAAGCCTTTAGTACCAAATTTTAAATTCAATAATCTCTATAGCTCGTCTAATGTTCTCCTCTGCGAAGCTAGGTGAGGACAGTGGTTCTCGCCCATGAATTCTCGAGTTTCTACAACTGTCGAACTATGTGGGATTCGTATTTTATCTGATACATTTTTCTTTAAATAAGACTTAGTTCCTTCTGAATGCCTAAGACCTTAGCCGACGACCTTGACTTAATAATGACTAAACTCGATGGTCAGCTTGACCATAAAGTAGTCGAGAAACTTGAAGAAATCAAAACTAAGCTCGTTGAAATGTGGATGAAAGGCTTCGTTAAATCGAATCATTCAGTTATGGAGTTTATTATAGCTAAATATCTCTTGAACAAAGGAATGAATGTTGAAGTCGAAAAGGAGCTTGAAGAAAGCCTTGTTTGCGATATTTACGCCGAAAAAGACGGCCTCAAATATATTGTTGAAATAGAAACGGGATTTGTACCTCCATCTAATTCGGTAGACCCAGTTAACTATAGGCGCGCACGCGAAATAAGCAAAATAGCTAGGTACAGTAAATATGCAGACATATTCATTCTAGCAACTCCACCTTATCATATTCTTCAAATACCCTATGAATTCACTTTACCTAGTTCGCAGAGAAATGTAGAAGAATTAAAGAAAATAAAAATGCTACTAGATAATTACTATAAGTCTCCACCTATATCGCTTGACGAACTAATAAAAGCAAAAATAGACTACATTTACATAATTAACGTAGATGAATTAAAGATAATAGAAGTAGACGCTGTTAGTTATTATTGCAAATATGTCAAAAACATATTCTCTTCTGAACTTTAATTCCGTTAATAAAAAAGCCGGGCGCGGTTTAAGCCCCACCGTTCCCCACTGAGTCCCTGCGTGCTTCGGTACCTTGCCGGGACTCCTCCCCGAAGGGAGGGGTCTCGGCGTGGTACCGGAGCCGCGGGACTTAGTGGGTTTAGGCGGGGCGTGCTCCCGCGCCCGGCGTTATTATACTTGTTTCCAAAATATATATAGCTTTCTACGGGCATTTTTACGTATTATCTAAGTTGATTTGACCATTGTATTAGTATATTAGGCAAATGTATTTTTCATTCAGAGAACTTACCTAGTCTTTAGTGTATTGGACTGCAGCCTTTAGCTATATTGTCTTCTGCCTAGAACACTATGACAGAACTTGCTGAAAAATTAATTATCCTCGATTTAGATTTAGACTACTAGATGATGACCCTGCGACGAACGGATTTGTGAAGAGCACCAAACCGACTGATGTTTTTTAGATTTGTATCGCGTTTGCTGCTGTAGTATTGTCTTACTCTACTCTTTAGACGCCTATTATATTTTAGCGAAAGTACTAAATAAGAGGATAGCAGTATTGACAAATATTTAGCTTTAATTTGTCTTAGTTGGGAAGACATTGATTAAAGATAGGCTTGTGTGCTTTCTCTTATAATGTGATAAGTTTTATTTTACTTAATGCTGATTTTTCTATAGAGAGAATGAGTAAAATCAGAGTAGCCGTGATTGGCTGTGGTTTTATAGCGAATGCAGAACATCTTCCTTCGCTTAAGCAGATAAAAGATGTTGAGGTCGCGGCTGTCGTCGACATTATTGAGGAGAGAGCACGTAAAGCTGCTGAAACCTTTAAGGTAGATAAATGGTACACTGACTACACTAAAGTCATTGAGATGAAGGATATTGATGTAGTTGATATATGTACTCCAACATATACTCACTGCGAGATTGCTGTCGCAGCACTGAAGTCCAGCAAACATGTTGTATGCGAGAAACCTATTGCCTTGAGGCTGAAGGATGCAGATGAAATGATTAATACTGCTAAGAAAAAGGGCTTAAAGTTTATGGTAGCTCACTGTCTTAGATTCTGGCCCGAGTATGTTAGAGTAAAAGAGCTTGTTGAATCAGGTGCTATAGGTGAGCCTAGAATAGCGAGAGCCTATAGGCAGTCCAGTTTTCCTATGTGGGCTCCATGGCACAAGAAACTCGAATTAGGTGGAGGAGTGTTTGTTGACATGAGCATACACGACGTTGATTTCCTGCGCTGGCTTTTAGGAGAAGTAGAAGAGATTTACGCGCAGGGAGGAGTTCTTCTATATAAGGACTCTACTGCCCCAGACTATGTTCACGCGCTACTTAAGTTCAAGTCGGGTGCAATTGCTTATGTCGAAGGAAGCTGGATTATGCCTGAAGGCTTTCCATTCACAACATATTTTGAGATCGCTGGAACAGAGGGACTTCTTACAGTAGACAACCATTATACAGCTTCACTTAAAGTATTCAAGAAAAACTCGTGTGTAGACTTTATTCCTCAGACCGAAGATGCCTACTTCCTTGAGTTAAAACACTTCATTGAATGTGTTAAAGAAGATAAAGAGCCTCTAGTGTCAGGCGAAGAAGCCAAAAAGACTCTTGAAGTAGTTTTAGCTGCTTTAAAGTCTTTGAAAGAAGGTAAACCTGTCAAACTCCCTCTATCTGAAGAGGTGATACCATGAAAGTGCATAAGTTCGCTATATTGTCTTTTGCACATATTCATGCTTGGAGCTACGCCAGGGTACTTAAAGAACTACCTAATGCAGAGCTAGCCGCCATATATGATGACGACCCTGATAGATTAGCGAAAGCTGCCGAAACATATAAGGTTGATAAAAAGTATAGTGACTACTATAAGCTCTTAGAGAAAGAAAATATAGATGCAGTAATAGTTGCTTCAGAAAATGCTAAGCACCACGACTTAGTCATCGCGGCAGCCGAACACGGAAAACACATTATATGTGAAAAGCCTCTCGCTACAACACTGAAGGATGCCGACGAAATGATTGAAGCAGCTAGAAAGCATGGAGTTAAGCTTCAGACAGCCTTCGTTATGCGCTACCACGAGACAACAGTTGAAGTTAAGAGACTAATTGATAGAGGCGAAATAGGCGAAATACTGGCTATAACTACTACTAACCACGGCAAATACCCTGGACTCTGGTTCGCTGACCCTAAGCTTGCTGGCGGCGGAGCAGTAATGGATCACACTGTACATACAGCTGACCTCATGCGCTGGTATACTGGAGATGAAGTTGATACAGTTTATGCTAAAATAGGAGTAAACATTAGGCCCGAACTACTCTCAGAAGATAATGCTCTCATTCTACTGAAGTTCAGAAAAGGTGTTCTCGGAAGCATTGACTGCAGCTGGAGCAGACCTGACAACTGGCCTATATGGGGTGACGTCTACTTAGGCATATTCGGTACAGAAGGATACATTCTCGTAGATGCTTTCCGTTCATGTATAACTTTGGCTTCTAAAGGCGAAACACTGAAGTGGATTTACTTCGGCCCCGACTGTGACAAAGAAATGATAAAAGACTTCATTAAGTGCATAGAAGAAGACAAAGAACCCAAAGCTAGCGGCTGGGATGGACGCCAAGCACTAGAAATTGCTCTCGCTGCCTACGAGTCGCATAAGAAAGGAGAGCCAGTTAAACTGCCTTTAAGCTACTAGACTCATTAATGGTACTATCATTTCTTCTTTACTTAATCCCCCGTGGTGTCCTTTTGGCTTAAACTCCAAGTCCTTTTTAGTAAAAGGATGTACTAGACAATAGTCTTCGAGAGCTAAAGCAACATAAGTCCCTGCTCTTTCCCAGAATTTCTCGGAGAACTTTTCTCCAAATACTTTTTTCTCTGCAAGCTCCTTTATAGTGTATACTTCAGCTATATTCTCTAGGCCTTCGAACAGAAACTCTTTTTCAGCAATAAAGTATGTGAAGCGGCTTTCGCCGAAAGGAGGCACTTTAAGCTCTTTATATAGATTCAGCGCGCGAATATCAATTATATGATGCTCTGAAATCGATATCTGCCCATGGTCAGCCGTAATTAGCAATGTATAGTCTTTTTCTGGCGCCAATTCTTCTATGAATACTTTTATCCAATAAAAGACGTTTTCTGCTTCTCTTCTGTATTCCTCTGAGAAAGGACCGTTTTCGTGGCTAATAGCGTCTAGAGCCCCATAATATGCGTAAATAAACACTTTTTCGTGGTCTCTTAGGAGCTTAGCTATTTTAACAAACATTTGAGGTAAAGTGAAATATTCTTGACAAATGGCACCTTTAGACAGCAACCTCGTAAAACTCGTATCGCAGAGTCCTTTTCTTACTAGAAAGAATGTTTTATAATTTTCTCAGAGAGTTTCTCAAAAATTGTTTTTTCGTCTACTAATTTTGAAAGATCTACAAGTGAGTCTTTAAGAGACTCTTTTTGAGAAACAGCCGCTGAAGTAAAGTCAAGTATTCTTACTACTCCACCGTACTCTTTTAAAAACATTTTATAGCCTAGCATAGCGTGTAGAAAAGGTGATGAAGCATAAGATATACTTGTTAGAGCAGTGACTGTTGTTGAAGGCGCTGTAGATAGAATGGATCTAACTTCTATGCGAGGTATTTTACTTGAATATTTTACTGCATAATCATATCTAAGGGAATCTACTATAATTAATGCTATTTTATTTTTATTAAACACTTCAGGCTCTAGTACTTCACCAGAAAGCGGGGGTAAAGACACATCACATTCAGCGCCAGCAAGAATAGATGCAGCTATATTTGCTATAGTAAATCCTTCTTCAAAAAGAGGAGTTATGAAACCTCTTAAGGCTGACTTACTCTCATAGACTTCTAGTAAGCTCTTTTCTTCCACGGCTTATTTTCCTGAACGAAGTATTTTAGCATAAGTATCAAAGATTAGCGCTAGAGTAAATAGCATATAGTAGACTGCATACCTGATGTTTCTGAAAAATACTTCACACTAAAAGGCAATATATTCAGGACGCTGCGTGCATACCTCATAATTTGAAGCCTCTCTATCGACAAATACAAGTATGTTTAGGGAATAAAGTTTAAGTTTAACTTGTATAAAAGTAGTTTAATTTGTGGAAAAGAATTTAAGAAAGGTAATTAAGATAGGAAACTCCTACTACGTGTCTTTGCCTAAGAGCTGGATTCGCAGATGGGGCATTAGCGACGGAGAGCTGGTCGATGTTTCTTTGCGAGAAGACGGAGTTCTAGAAATTTTACCTCTTTCAACAAGTGATGTCCCTCGAAAACTTGTTGTCGACTGCAAAGAAGACTTGAACAGAAAGATCGTTTCGGCGTATCTACACGGCTACGATGTAATTGAAGTAGCCTTAGGAATGTGTCCTTTAAACGAGGTACTGGGAAAAATAAAACCCCTGCTTTCTATTCTCACAGGTCTTGAAGTAGTTGAAGAAGATAGCAACAAGATATCGCTTCAGTGCTTTATTAGAAGTAATTACAGTGTAGTTCAGCTGCTCAAACTCATGGACAAGCTCTCTCGAGGAATGTACCTTGATGCACTGAAGTCTTTACTTGAAAAAGATAGTAAGCTAGCAGAATCTGTTATCGAGAGAGATAATAGAGTAGACAGGCTGTACTTTCTGACAGTAAGAGTCATAAGAACTTCTCTCCTTAAGGGATCTCTTTCGAGCAAAGAGAGACTCCTGTTAATGGACATGAGGCTACTTGCACGAGACTTAGAGGAAATAGCCGATATTTCAGAGGAAATAGCTAAAACTTCTCTTAAACTTCTAGATAAGAGCTACAGTGAAACAATATGTTTAAAGCTTGAATCTGTAGCTAAAAAATTATCAGATGTACAGGAAAAAATAGTCAACAGTGTCTTGTCTAATAAGCCTCAGCCAAAGAGCTTCCGCAAAAACTTAATGAATATTAGGGAACAGTTAAATTCAATCATGAGTGAATGCACTAAAGAAAATGCACTAGATTTAATGGAAATAGGGTCACTTATAAAAATGCTTTACAATAAGGTACTAGATATAGAGGATCTATTGCCAATACTATAACACTATCTTAAAATATCAGAATCAGAAATAGTTTAAAAGCAAATAAATTAATTTTATCTCTGCTGTTTATATGTTTTTAAAAGTCCTAAAGCAACTATTCCAGCTAGTAAAGCTGATAGAAATTCCTTTATATAGATTTCAGCTGGAATGAAGAACATGGCTAAACTTCTGTAACTCAATGCAGCTACCATTGTTATTGTCCATGGCCAGATCAAGTACTTCCTGAGCCCTCCTCTTCTAGCAATATAGCTCTCTTTTCCCGTAAGTGAGAATAAAGCCGCTAGAATGAATGTTGCGAAAAAAGCTGAGAGTGTTTTAAATGGCTCTGATGTGTAGAGTATTGCTGCAGTGAGCAATAGAAGAATTGTTCCTAAGAATACTGGAGTTACTTGTGTATGTGTAAGAGTTTTCTTAAACTTTATACTACTACTATTACTATCTGATCCCTCACTCATGCTGTCTATCGCCACAGCCTTTCTCAAAGGGAGTATATATACATTTCTATTATTGTTTTCGAGTATTATGATAATATTTTCAGAGCTTGTCTAGCCAAGCTAATTGCTTCCAGTGCTTTTTCACATGAGTATAGCTCCAGCAATCCTGTTTTATTTCTCAACTCATAGTAAGTACTCGAAGTCTCAGATAAGTAGAGACTTTTAATAGCTTTATTAAGTAGTGTAAATGCATCTACACTCTGCTTAGTTCTAGCTAAGCTTTCTAGAATTCTAATACTTTCCCTCGCTTCATTCCACAGTTCCTCAAGCCTCCATAGAGGATTCAGACTTCCT